>CAZLDP010000001.1:0-34137 GCA_964558145.1 uncultured Prolixibacteraceae bacterium
TTGAGCGGGGCAGGCTATCAGACCATTGAAATAAAAATTATATACTGATGAAAAAGTTAATTATCACCTCGATTCTCGCATTGCTTACCACAGTGGTCAGCACAGGTGCGAGGCAGGACTGGCCGGATGAATACCTCGGATTGCCCGGGGATAACCTCAATCTGTATGCAGTCATGAATCTTTTCCAGCAGTCAGAAACGCTTGAGGGATTTGAAAGGAGTCTGAACGATGAATCGTCGAGGATCAACAACCTTGATCTGAATGGCGACAACCTGGTCGACTATATCATGGTGGAGGATTTTGTGCGGGGGAAAGTGCATACTATTGTCCTGCGGGTTGCGTTAGACAGGAACGAAACGCAGGATGTGGCAGTTTTCACGGTGGAGAAATTCCGGGACGGAACGGTTCAGATCCAACTGGTTGGCGATGAGGCGCTTTATGGAAAGAATTATATCATTGAGCCGATCTACGACGACCAGTATGCGGAGACTCCCAATCCCGGTTATATAGGGGTTGCTGGAAATGCCCGTCGCGTGGTTCCCGTAAGGACCACCACCATCCACATTTCAGCCTGGCCGCTTATCAGTTACATTTACCTCCCCGACTACATTGCATGGCGTTCGAGATGGTACTGGGGGTACTGGCCATCCTACTGGTATGCCTGGCGTCCCTATTACTGGCACTATTACTACGGTTATCACTCACACTGGTATCCTCACTATTATGCCCATTACCGCCACTGGAACCATTTCCGGTTCCCGCATCATCATCGTCACTATTGTACCAACATCCGCACCTTTTCACCCCAGGTGAACATCTGGATCAATAAGGGCAACTACAAAAACACTTACTCTAAACCTGAGTTGAGGAAGGAGGGAGAGGCGTTGTACAGCAGAACAGTATCAGGACAACGGCCGGAGAGACAGAGGGTTTCGGGAGTGAACAACCGGACGGAAAGCAGTCAGGCCAGGCTGAATGCATCAGCAGGAGGCGGAAGGCGTGATGTCTCTGCAAGCACTTCCCGTCAGCGGACAGTGGCTTCCGTTGCCTCACCCAATGCAGAAACCCGCCGTTCATCCACCAATGTGGACAAGGGAAATTCCCGGAGCGCCACCAGGATCAACGGATCTACTGCGGCGAGATCCTCTTCTCCGGTTACAGCAAAAAGTACCACCCGCTCTTCCGCTACCACAGCGAGATCTTCTTCTGCGGTTACAGCTAAAAGTACCACCCGCTCTCCAGGCAATACTCAGTCTGTTTCACGGCCGCGAAACGGCTCTTCACCGGCTGTGACCAACCGGACAGTTGTAAGGAGCGGGTCGGTGACCTCCTCCGGAAGTGCAAATTCCGGTTCCTCCGAAGTGCGGTCTTCCGGATATAAGGGCCGGAATACATCTCCTCCGGCAACCCGGGAATCGTCATCCCGCTCTCCTAATTTGAAATCAGCTTCCTCTTCGCAAAGGTCTGGTTCAATTTCCTCCGGAAGGAGTTCTTCCCGGTCAACAGCCGTCCATTCAACTCCCTCTTCCGGAAGATCACAGGCAGGGAGTTCTTCTGCCAGGACTTCCGTTAGTTCGGGCCAGATGGCTCGCAGCAGCGGTCATGCAAGTGCTGGTTCCCGGAGTGGGGGAGGGTCGGGGCCTTCCACCTCCGGTCGTTCCTCCCGCAGATAACCGGGATTGGGGCCGGACAGCGCTGAATGCCAGAGTTTGAAACTTCGTAATCAATTACAAACCTACGTTTCATTCTCAGATGAAATTTACTTTGTTCTTTCTTTTTTATAAGTTTGGGGAATGCAACAATGTAATGATTTCAAGGAAGGATGAAAACGAACCGCCGCAACTTTATCAGGGAGACCCTGGCTTCAGCCACAGGAATTACAGCCCTTTCAATGTTCCCTCCCAATGTTTTTTCAAGAGACCTTGCCCACACTCCGGTTGAGGTCATCGTAAAACCCGGGAACCGGCCGGCGCCAGCCCATTCGGTCAGGTTTTCGGTGATCGGTTTGAACCATGGACATATCTATGGCATGACGGATGCCCTGATTGGAGGAGGGGGGAAACTGGTATCGGTTTATGCCGCGGAGCCTGAACTTCTAAAAGGATTTGTAAAGCGTTATCCCGATGTAAAAGTAGCCGGGAGCGAGGAAGAGATTATGGGAGATCCCACGATTCAGCTTGTGGCCAGCGCATCCATTCCCGTCGACCGCGCTCCGCTGGGGATCAGGGTAATGAAGGCTGGAAAGGATTTCATGGTCGACAAGCCGGGTATTGTCACCCTAAACCAGTTCAGGGAGGTGAAAAAGGTACAGCAACTGACGAAACGGATCTATTCGATCATGTACAGCGAAAGGCTTGGAAATCCTGCCTCGGTGATGGCCGGGGAACTGATCCGCAACGGAGCTATCGGCAAGGTCATCCAGACCATTGGTCTCGGTCCCCACCGGATGAATCCTTCCTCCCGTCCCGGCTGGTTCTTTGACCCTCATAAAGCCGGCGGAATTCTGTGCGACATCGGGTCGCACCAGTGCGACCAGTTCCTCTTCTATACCGGTTCCACAAAAGCTGAAGTGGCCTTGTCGCAGACCGGCAATTTCAATACAACCGGGTATCCTGCCTACCAGGACTTCGGGGACATGGTTGTGCGAAGTCCCCAGGCAACGGGCTATATCCGCATCGACTGGTTCACTCCCGACGGCCTGGGTACATGGGGTGATGGAAGAACCTTCATTTTGGGTACCGACGGTTACATTGAAATGCGCAAATACATCGACATCGCCGGGAAAAAGGGAGGGAATCACCTCTTCCTAATAAACCGGAAAGAAACAAAGTACTTCGATTGCTCCAGTCTCTATTTGCCCTATGGAGAACAACTTGTCAACGATGTGGTCAACCGCACTGAAACTGCCATGTCGCAGGATCATTGCTTCCTGGCTACCTGGCTTGCCCTGACTGCCCAGAAAAAAGCCGTCAGGATTGCTCCCTGATGCCCGTGAATCCCTTTTACCCGGAATCTTGAAATATCTTTGGTAAAAAACCAAAATAAAGCGATGAATCAAACTTGTAAAGGCCGTAGAGGATTTATAAAAAAAGCTGCACTTGGCTCGGCAGCAATTGTTTCAGTGGGAGGAGTTTCTGTGATTGAAGCGGCCAGTACTCCTGGTTCACCAGGAAGCATTGAATTCAATAAAACAGATTCTGTTGAATCCGATTCTTTACCTGAAGGTTGGGAAATAGGGTTCAGTGAGGAAACTTCAGCATGCTCTTTGAAACATGCCGATGTGGAGATCAAAGGAATAATTTCTTTCGTGTCGAACGGAAAAAAATGGATCATTTCCAAGTCGAGAGATGGAGTACCAGACCGCTATGCTCTAATAGACCCAAATGACAATGTTCAGGGATATTTCGTTCTGAATTCAGGAAGTGGACCCATACAGTTGTTATTTTATCACCGGACAGCCCAGACTTACAACGGAGAATTGAATTTTGACGGGAGAATTCACTTTCAGCCCGATTCTTTTGCATGCCGGACAAGGGCAATGGTTGATGAACGGGTTTTGCCGTTGAGTTATGGAAATGCCGATTCCTTATTGAATGATTCACTTTTCTCTCCGGGAAATGACACTATTCTGCAATTGGATGCTCCAAATCTGAGAATTCGATCATTGACTCCGGGAGAGTATGCTTTTTCTTTTTCGGGAAGAATTCAAAAATCATCAGAGGCAACAATTACCATCAATCTGGAGAAGAATTATTTCAGGAAAAGGTATGTTCCTTATTATCAACCAATTGATCGTACCCGTTGCCCAAAGGCTCCCACAGGATGGATGTCGTGGAATACCTATTTTGATAAGGCTGACGCGGACGATAATCTGGCTGAAGCAAAAATTGGCCAAAAATATCTTCAACCGTTTGGCTGTGAATTCTGGTCAATTGAATCATGGCAAGGGAATTCGGACCAATTACCGGTCAGCGACTTTCATAACATGAATCTTGAAGTGAATGAGAAACAGTTTCCCAAAGGGATGAAGCAATTAGCGGATGATATTCGCAAATTGGGCTTCCGCCCGGGAATTTGGATGGCTCCATTTGGTACGGGCAATGAAGAGTTTTATAAAAAGAAGAGAGATTGGTTTCTGCATGACGAAAATGGTAAGCCTATTTCTTCCTGGAACGGCCGTTATACCCTTGATCCCACTGTAAAAGAGGCTCGCGAACACTTAAAAGAAATTTTCAGAAAAGCTTCAAAGGAGTGGGGATATGAGTTTTTTAAAGTGGACGGGATGTCAGGTAGAAGTCAAGGCTATTGCGCCCATTTGTATGAACGACCTGAAATTAAATCGCGTTTTCGAAATCCTTCTTGTCCTAATCCATTTGAACTGTGTGTACAGGCATTTCGCGAAGGAATGGGAAATGACCGGGTTTTTTTAGCTTGCCAGGGACATACCTCAGGGCCGGAGGCACTTTATGCTGATGCCTCCCGTATTGGAGCGGATATTGTGCATCCAAATAAACCGGTTCAATGGAGTAATGTTTTAAACCAGGGGCGTTGTACCATAAACCAGACTTTCACGCACAACATCGTAATGGTGAATGATCCGGATACTTTATTGGTATCTGATTTACCGGTTGAAGAAGCAAGGGTTTCTGCTACCATCGTGGCCTTACCGGGACAATTGACTTTTTTTGGTGACAAGTTGGCAAGTGTATCACCTGAAAAAATGAAAATGTTGCAACAAACCCTGCCTGTTGCTGAAGTGTTTCCAATGAGTCTCTATCCCTGTTTTTCAATGTTGCCGCTTTGGAATCTGAGTGTCCGTCACAAGGTGTTGGGTGAATACAATGTGCTGGCTATTTTTAACTGGGAAGATAATCCCAGGGATATCTCTTTTACCACTGAAGAATTAGGTATTGAAAACAATGTCAATTATTTATTATATGAGTTTTGGACGGAAGAGTTCATCGGCGCGGCTAATGGAGGTTACTCCATGCATATTCCGCCGCATAGTGTTCGTGTATTGACCATTCATAAAATCAGACCCATTCCCCAGTGGATAAGCAGTGACCGGCACGTAACCCAAATTGCGCAGGAGCTAAAAAAATTTGAATGGAGAAACGATAATCATAAAATTGTTGGTAAAGTACAGCTTATCGGTATGTTTTCATTGACAATGCGGATCCATATTCCAGGCAACTTTTCATTCAAGAATGTAGAATGCCCCAATGCAAAGTGCACCGCCAAGGTTGAAAAGGGGAATATTTTAGCGCTCTCTTTAATTGCAGAAAAAACAGGCGATTATTCGATTGATATAGAATTCTCATTGTTAGATGAGTGAAGCTCCAATGCTTTTCTTGAATTGCGCACCTCTCTGGCCGTGATGATCGCTGAATCAGATTGCATTCTGACCAGGCAACTCACCCAAACGCAATACGTAGATCATATCTTGCCGGAATGGTAAAAGATTTGCGTAAAATGAACCAGCTTATCAACGGGATGCTTGAATTGGCCCATCTGAAAACTTCAATCCAAACCTATTTTATCGTAGAGCTCTGATAAAAACAGTTCATATCTCATCATTGACAAAAAGAAGGGTCAGTTTAGTTCGAATTATTCTATCTTAGCACGTTAAAACATAAAAGGAATAGAGATGGAGAAAAAAGAAAAGAAATCAATAAACCATTATATGCGTTCATTGCATCGCGACATTGGTTTTTTTGTAATCGGGCTTATTGTCATATACAGTATAAGTGGGGTTGTCCTAATTTACAGAGACACCAACTTTTTGAAGCATGATGCTGTGATCGAGAAAAAAATATCTCCGAACCTGGATGAGTCAGAACTTGGGAAGGTCTTACGTTTGAAGGATTTTAAGGTGTTAAAGAGGGATGGACCAATCATACATTTTCAAAACGGGACGTACAACAAAGAATCAGGAATTGCAAAATATTCAACGAAAGAACTTCCTTTATGGATCATCAAGTTCAATGCTTTGCACAAATCATCAACCAAGAGCATAGTCCATTGGTTTACAACTGTTTTTGGAATATTGTTGTTGTTTTTGGCCATATCATCATTTTGGATATTCAAACCAAAGACCAAATTGTTTCGCAGGGGGATATATTTTGCAGCTTCAGGTATTTTAGTTGCAATAATTTTGTTAATTATTTCGTAGTACGATAAGGGTTGCTGTGAAGTTTTTGACAATTTGTGGATCAAATTTGGAAAATAGGGGTCAATTGGTTAATTTTTTCTGTTATTTTGTTCTTTTGTATTCATAGATAAAAAATCATTATGGTTAAACGAATCTAACCTGTTAGTTATCTTATTTTTTTAAAAAAATATATCCTAATTGAGTGTTTAAAATGAAATTACTTAAAAAGTTTCTGGGTTTTGACAATCGAAATCTTCTCCTTGCTCTTTTTATTCTGATTCTTTTGATCATTCCTGACAGGTATCTTTATGCACAGGTGCAGGATCCATCTTAAATTGTACTTGATAAGCAGTACACAGGTTCGCTCGATAAAATGCTGTACACAATTTCATTCGACAAGCGGATTATTTTTTCTTATAATAACAAGAAGTTTGCCTCCGTGTTCGTTGAGATAAATACAGACGGGATGCGCCTTGGTGATTTCCTCGACCGGATTTGCGAACAAATTAAAAATGAATGGTACATTGCTGAAAATAAAACAATCAAAATAGTGGGTTTGGGTAAAACACCCGTTAGAAGCTCCAAACTTATTTATGAGAAAACATATGAGGGGAAGGCCACCTCATTCAATTTTCTGGTCAGCGGACAGGTTACTGACTATTTAACCGGGGAAGCCATACCTTTTGCATCGGTTTATATTCCGGGTACCACCCATGGAATTCATACCAATCAGGATGGATATTTTACCCTGCAGAAGATACCTACTGATACTACCACAATTGCTGTTTCCTATGTTGGTTATAAGACAGGTTATATCTTTTTGACTCCCGATCACCCCAAAACTGAAATCAATGTAAAGATAGAACCTTATTCAGTTGAACTGGGGCAGGTTGATGTTACGGCTCAGAAAAACAATATTCTTAGGATAAGTGATAAAGTCAGTAACCTGCAGGCTACTCCGAAAAAGCTAGCGGAACTCCCAAACCTTGGAGAGAGGGATCTTTTCAGGTCGCTGCAGTTAATGCCCGGAGTATCTGCTGCCAACGAAAGTTCTTCCGGTTTATATGTCAGAGGTGGAACACCTGACCAGAACCTGATTTTATTCGATGGTTTTACGGTCTATCATGTCGATCATCTCTACGGATTTTATTCTGCTTTTAACCCGAATGCCGTCAAAGATGTGCAGCTTTTTAAGGGAGGTTTCGAATCAAAATATGCTGGGAGGCTGTCAAGTGTGACCGAAATAACGGGTAAAGAAGGCAACTCGGAAAGTATCAGTTATGGAGGCGATATTAGTCTGCTAAGCACCAATATTTATGCTGAAATTCCTGTCGGCAGAAAATTCACGTCACTTATAGCTTTCCGGAAATCGTTCCGCGGTCCTATTTATAACAAAATTTTTGATAAATACAATACAACCAGTCAGCCTGAGGCAGAACAACTTCCTATGGGTCCAAGACGGTTTGGTTCGAATTATATGGCTCCTGTTTCGTCCTATTTTTATGATCTAAACACAAAGTTATCCTATCGGCCAGCAAAGAATGATTTGATTTCCTTTAGCCTGTATAACGGAACTGACAACCTTGATAACAGTATGAAACTCGACATGCCCGATTTTATGCGGGATGCTGGGCGTGGTTTTAGTTCTGACAATAATGACCTTACTGAATACGGCAATCTGGGTGCTAGTCTGAAATGGTCAAGGAGGTGGAATTCAAGGTTGTACTCCAATACTTTGGTCAGTTATTCGAACTATTTCAGCAACCGTGACAGATCCATCTCCCGAACAATGACGGACACTAATGGAAATGTTGAAACATTCAAGTTTGGCACCATTGAGAACAATAACCTCCGCGATTTTAGTTTTCACTCAAATTTTACCCTCGATTTGATGGCAAACCTGCAGTTTGAGTTTGGAGTCAAACTTACAAATTATGATATTGCCTATGATTTCAGTCAGAATGACACAACCGTTTATCTGGATATCAGCAGTGACGGCAATCTTTATGGCGGATACCTTCAGGCCCGGATCAACTTTTTGAAAAACAGACTGAAAATCGTTCCCGGAATCCATACGACGTATTATGGTATTACACAATCTGTTTATCAGGAACCCCGGTTATCGGCAATTCTCAGTATTAATGATAAACTGAAATTAACCGGTGCATGGGGTCAATATTATCAGTTTGCCAACCGCATCATGCGTGAGGATATCCTTTCAGGGAGCCGTGATTTCTGGATTCTTTCAAACGGTGATAACATCCCTGTGGGGCAGGCGACACATTATATTGCAGGGATTAATTACGAAAATCAGAAATATCTGTTTAGCATTGAAGGGTACTTCAAAGAACTGAATGGACTTTCGGAATATACTCTTCGGTTCAATCCGGGCAGGGGAGGACCCGGTGGACCGGGAGGACCAGCAGTCCCCGAACGGGGAAGATTTGATTACGAACAGAATTTTTATACCGGGAAAGGCTATGCCCGGGGCATTGAATTTTTTGCCCAAAAGCTAACCGGCAACCTGACCGGTTGGGCATCCTACACCCTGGCCAGTGCAAGGAATCAGTTTGATGTGTATGGAACAGATTATTTTCAGGCATCAAATGATGTCACAAATGAATTTAAAGCAGTAAGTATTTACCGCTGGAAAAGATGGAGTTTTTCAGGAACCTGGATTTATGCTACCGGCAGGCCCTATACAGCACCGGAGGGCGGATATAACATCACCCTGCTGGATGGAACCGAAAAAAGTTTCATTTCGGCCGGACAGAAAAACAGCAGACGGCTGCCTGATTATCACCGGATGGATCTGGGAGCAAACTTTTTTTTCCTGAGCAAAGATAAGAGAAGGGAAAGGGGAAATATCAGCATTTCGCTGTTTAATGTTTATAACCGATTGAATACATGGTATAAAGAATATCAGATCGCCGATGATGAATTAATTTCAATTGACCGAAGATTTCTCGGAATAACACCCAATCTTTCAATTACATTAAAATTTGACTGAAATGCAATCAATACATCAATCAATAAACAAACCAAGACGTTTTTATATTATTAACGGACAATCATTTATTATTATTTGTCTAATGCTGGTTTTATTTATTTTGTCAATGTGTAATACTGATGACCGGCTGGAGTTTAACGATATTCCAGTTGTTGAATCTTACCTTTCGGTTGATAAACCGGTTTCAATTCAGATTTCCAGAAAAACACCCTATGATGACAATGTAAAACTGTCAACCGTTGTGATTGATGATTTGGAGATAAAAATTTCCGGTGGAGGCATTTCCAGAATTATTCCGTCAGTTGGTGACGGAACTTTTTGTGATAGCACTTTTTATCCTGAGGAAGGTGTCACTTATAATCTGGAGTTCCTATTTAACGGCCTGGTTGTCAGCTCTTCGACCCGTATACCCGCCAAGCCTGTGAACTTTAGTCAATCAGTAACACAGATTACGGTACCCACTTTTTCATTTGAGCAGGGCCTGCCTCCCCGTGGCCCTGAAATGCCAAGTCCGGTCAAACTTACCTGGAACAATGATGATGAGAGTTATTATATGGTTGTGACCGAAAATACCGAAACAAGCCCGGTCGAAATTTATGAAATGAATGATTCAATCGATGCCCCGAGACGGACTTTCCGGAATGAACCTACACAGGCAAATCAGACTGAAATCACTGCCATGAGTTTTCAATATTTTGGCAGGCACAGGATTATTCTGTTTCATATGAATGCCGAATATGCTGCACTTTACACCAATACGGGAAATACTTCTCTGAACCTCACCAATCCAATTAGCAACGTGAAGAATGGATTGGGAATTTTCACAGGGATCAATTCGGATACACTTTACCTGAATGTATTGAAAGAGTAATCTCTTTTTTTTGTTGATGGTTTTTTTAGATTTGATTTGTTCTTTTTTCAAGTTCTTTTTTCAAGTTCTTTTTTCAAGTAGTAGAACTGCTTTTTGGATTAGAATACAGGAAAGTTAAGGATGCTCTTTCCTCCTCGTATTCATATTTGTATTGCTCAAAGAATTCATCTGTCTTTGCTACAGAAATAAAATTCCTCGTTTTATCACTACTGAATAGTCGAGTGCCATGTTTGAGAAATAAAACCTGTTTTAACCATACAATATTGCTGATAATAGAATTAATTGTACGGTTTTTCCGTACGTATATAGTTTGGTTGAAAAATCAATGAGAAACCAAAAATACTGACATGAAAATTCAAATTGTTTTAATCCTATTTATTCTTTTCTTGGTTGGGTGTGCAAATTATTCTGACAAGAAAAATTTTACGATTAATTTAGATATTCAAGATACTACAAGAAAAGAAATTGCCATTGGTTACAAAAAGAATATTGGATTATCAAGCGTGACTGAATATATTCCTGTAAAATCGAAAGATTCAATACAATTCGTAATTGATAGTATTAATCAACCATTTACAGCATACATCAACATCGATGAAATCCAACTCCCGATATGGGTTGAACCAAATTCAAATTTAAATATTGTATTCGCAAAAGACACTATTTTCTTTTCAGGTAAGAGTAAAATTTTTGCCGACTATTATTTAAAATCAAGAAAATATTGGACGGGCATATATAATGGATATGAAATAAGAAATCCTGTATTAGAGGGAAGGCCAAGTGGATTTGAGTATTTTAATGTTCAGGATTCAATCACAATTGACAGATTAAATTTTCTCGAATCATTTTTTGCAAATCAAAATACATCTTCAACCAAACAATTCATTGAACATGAAAAAATAACTTATTTTATACGGACATATTTTACAAGATTTCAGGATTAACATCACTAAACGATTTTAATTTTTATCAAAAGGCGAAAAATGAACCTTCTGATACTTATTTAAGATTTACCAATGAATTTGAATTTAATAATCCAGATCTTTTTAATATTGCTCACTACAGACGCTGTTTTGAATGGCTCCCGAGTAAATATATTAAAAGTAACGGGCTTGACTATTATAAGAATATAGAGGAAGCATACGATTTTGTTATCTCTCTTTCTCAACATGAGTTGTGCAAAAAATATATTGAAGTTATTCTTTTAAACAATTTTATAGAAGATTCAAAAGAAACTCTGAATTACTCTTTAAACAGTTTAATTGAGAAAAGATTTACCATATTGGAACAAAATAAGGGAGGTATTAAAACCTATTTGAGCATTCTTCAAAATAAATACATTGAATTACTGGAAAGTGAGAAGAAATCAAAGGAATATATAAGTCTTTTAGAAAATGAAAAATATTCAGAAGGAATTAAATTGAGAGATTTTTCATCAAATAAAAATGCTGATTTTTTAAAAACAATAATTCAGCAATATCCGGGAAAAGTTTTATATATTGATATTTGGGCTCCTTGGTGTGGACCATGCATGCAGGAAATGTTTTTTTCAAATGAATTACAAAAAAAATATGAAAATGCAGATATTGAATTTATTTTCCTTATTGAAAAACAACCCATAACATTTTGCAAATTGCATTGCGAGGTTCGTGCAGCGCTTTGTTTTCTTTCCTTTCTTGGTTGTCATGTCCTATCGGACACTGATGCTCTTCAATATCCAAAACGACAACTTGCAAGTGAACGTTATGGGCAATCGGACGGTGCGACATGTAGTTTATTGTGTATTCAGGAACCTTAGTAACTTATAATAAACTGTGGCACAGATATTGAAGATCATCGTTAATGATGAACATCTGATACCCTTGGATTTAAGGTATGAAAACAATTTACAATATTCCACTGTTAGTAACTATTATAATGAGAACAGCAATTACATCCCTATTGGTTTTTGTATCAATAAGCATTTTTGCTCATGAGGATACCTATAAAGCAATTCAATTAAGTAATTTGCATTTGAAAATTATGGTAGGCTATGAAGATTCTTATCAATTAAAGATTGCTGAATCTTATGCTCCTTTGATCAATGACTTCATAAAAGAAATAGACTCTACTCAAAAAGTATTTATTCAATTTGAGGAAGATTATTGTGCATTAAAAGATGAATATTACCTTTTATCAGTTGGTTCATTTAAGAATTCGGTTATTCCTTTAGGATTTCCTTTTTCTTACCCCTATGACTTGGGATACATCGATACCGAGTATGGAATTAATATAATTCTCAAAAATGATGACTTTAAACTATTTCCTATTCTTAAATTAATTTCATACGGATTGAGGAATAATGAATATATTCTGGAAAACCAGAATTTTTTTGAACTTGATTCAGAGAATATTCATCCAATTACAAATACAATAATGAATAGGGATTATTCAAAACGGATAAAATCTATTGGTTTGGAGACTATTGATTCATTGATTAATTGCAAAGAGACAGAGACTGAGTTTAAATATCTTTCACGGAAAATCCCGTTAAAAGATCTTAACGATTATGGATTTCAAATTATACTACGCGATGATTCGGTAGTAATTGCAAATGAGACTGATGAAAATATTTTTAAGATTTCAGGTTTGCAATGCATAGCTAAAGAACAGCAGAGTCATAGTTTCTTTATTTTTAACTCGGAGAATACTTTTTATCACCTTGACAGCATAAAAGGAAACATAAGTAAAGAATGCAAATTGACATTTAGTATAAAAAGAAGTTGTAAGAATATTGTCTATATTACTTATGACGTTGAAAAGGAATTGTACGAAATTAGTAATGGATATCCTGGAACAAACAGCACGGTAAATTGTTATAGTAGGGGAGGAGGGATGATAAAAAATTAATAACAGTTGCTGACACGCAATATAGACAATGGCGGGGGTTGTGGAAATTGTAGTGTTTTGTCCCGCATCAATTTAGCTCAAAGGAGAAAGTCATTCATCCTATGGGCGCCGGAGAATATATTTAATGCGATATATGTAATATGTGCTTCCAAATGCCTATGGAGGGGAAAAGTGCCTTGAAAAGGGGGATGGGTTATATGGCCATTTTCACAATCCAAGATGCACTCCATACTAACTTCCAGGGTATTCCATGACGTGTAGCTTTCTCCCAGCCATGATTATGCCTCGAAATTCTTTCATGCAGATTATCAGTCTGCCCTTTATAAAATAATAGACATCTGCAGAAGGTGAATACAGAATGTAAACGAAGTAAGACATAAAAAAGGAAGCCCAAACTTCCTTTTAGAAATACAGGGCGCTTACTTTAGAAAATGGAGAATGCTGTTGTTAAACCAATAGTTTGCAAGATAAATCATATAAATTCACCTGTTTACCGGACAACAAGGATTTTATTTCTCAATACATCAAACCAATCCTGTGCTGATGGAAAGCATGGAAACTGATGCCCGCGAAGCCAGTCACCCTGGATGTAGTAAGTAATGGGAACTCCTTTTTTGCAATCAAGCACTACCCGGTGTTCCTTCGGTTGGTCGTCGAAACGGAGGAAGTGTGCAGGAGGGAAAATGATTCCCATACCTATCCATCCGATCTCTGGATCTTGGAATCCCCACGAACTGAGGACACCGGCATCCTTATCGGCAAAAAACGTCTCGTCCGGCAACCGCACCAAGCCGATTCCCAATTCGATTTTATCACTTGGAGCGCCGCCATCCACCGTCGCTTCGACCGATGAGTGAAGATCCCCGGCGCCGATCGAAGGACGCAGCCGGACGGTGTAGGGAGCGTTTTCAGGACCGACCCCTTCAGCAATAAATTCAAGCGTAACTTTGTCACGAGTCTCCTCATCCAATCGGCAGTTAAAAGTAGGATTCCCTTTGCCTGTTTCATTGCGTACAGGATAAGGCACACCGTTCACATAGAGTATAACCCCACCGCAACCTGCTGTTTCTCCCACGTGCAGAATATCCATTCCCCACCCATTCTGGTCGATATGATAACTTTTGCCTTCTGCTATTTTCGGCATGATCAACGAATCGATCCACTGACGCTTACCGAAGAGGTCGAAATGACCCAGGTAAAAGCGGAAGGCTGCTTTTTCCGATTCCCATCCCCAGTTGGGCGGAAGCCATTGGTTGTTCCATGCCACGCGCGGCTTATCCTCTTCCTTGCGCAACCGGCCCGCCCAGGCGTGAAAGTCCTCTTCGTGCCCACCTGTTTTGAAATGCTTCGCGACGGCTTTGGCCATGGACTGGGTATCTCCTTTACTGCGGGCAGCGTTGAATTTTTTCCAGAAAGAGTTGTTTTTGTACCCTGATTTTTTCAGCCGGTCAATTTGTCGGTCCTGCACCAGCGTGAGGTAAAACAAGATGGATTGGTCGCTGTTGATAAGGCGACGTGCAATTTCGTCCGAAACATTATCACCCTTCATGCGGTTTTCAAGTAAATTCCACACCGCATCCTTTTCCATTCCTCCTTTCAAGGTTCGGAGCGCTGTCGTAAGCGCCATTACCAGGTTGTATTTTTTTTCCGGTTCGGCTTTCAATATGGGTGTTAATGCACTGCTTAATTCATTGAATGTCCAACTCACCGATTTTACCTTTGATACATTAACAGGATAGGAATCATCCGTTATGCCGTCGCCATCCGTGTCTATATCAATCCTGTCCATCACGCCGTCTTGGTCGGTATCCATCCAAAGGTAGCTCATGTCCAATTTTGTATCGTAATCAAAATCTACCTTGATCCAGGTCCTGTCGCTGTTTTGGAAATGGATGCGGTGATCGGCGGGATTGAAATAGTATGTATTGGGGCCGGTGGGATGAAGCACCAATTCGTAGCGCTTGTTATATGGGCCGCAATCCGGACCGCCAATACGGGGCATATAATATCCCGAATCGGTGGATTCGGCGTTGATCACTCCTTCCCAACGTTCGATAATATCTTTTGGATCGTTAAAAGCGATATTCAGGTTATTTTCATTCCAGGTCATCAAAAGACGTTCCCACGTAACGGTTTGCAAATATTCACGGGCCGAAGATCGTTTCAATACCGGGCCGGTGGGGATGCCCCGAAGGGTGAAATTTTCCGTTTGCTCTTGCGGCAAAAACATAGTGAAATTGCTTCCCCATCCTTTCTCTTGTGTCCATCCTTTCGCGCATGCCGAAAAAGATACATCGAAATCTCTTTGCTTTCCCGCTACCGGGTTAACGTTAAAACTCCACCGGAGAGTTCTTACCGTTTCCTCATTCCCTTCTACACGAATTACCTCTTCACTGATGCCGTCGTTATCGGAATCATAAAAAAGGAACGGGTTTTCAAAATACGGAATCCATTTATCTTGTTCGGAATTCAGGTAATAAACAACAAAACTTTCGTTTCCGCCGAAATGGGAGTGGTTCTGGCAAGGAATCTGATAATAGACGTAATCCATATCGTAATCCAACAGGTTGTCGTCCCCGTCATCGGTGGAAACAAGCGTCCGTAATCCGTCGAAAGGAACACGCCAGTTTTTCTTTCCGTAAGTGAACCATTCCATCACGTCGAGATCCCCGTCTTCATCAAGATCGCAGTAGCTGATCACGGCATCGACCAATCCATCGGCATGCCAGTCAGCGATCCAGAGGTCACCAAATTTTTCGGGTTCCTTGCCCATCTCGAGGTTGCCGTTCTCGTCAATTACTTTGACCAGTATCGGTTTTTTCGCTTCCGTGTGGCGCGGCTCGGTATCGATAAACCATACCTCCTCCGGTTTCCCGTCACCGTCCTTGTCCAGGTAGTGGCGCTTTCCCGGCGTGTCATTCTTTACTTTTGTCACCATGGCAGGATCCAACCTCACGACATCGCCGAAAACCTGCTCAAAAGCCTTTTGTTTCACCATCTTTTCCGCATCTTGCGCAAGTACGGTCGTGGTGTAAAGGCAGCAAATGGAAATCATCCAAAGAAAAGCGATACCGAAGCGTAATCGATTTCTGTTTAACAATTTCGGTGTCATAGATTTTATTTGATAAGCAATGTTTCTTTCATTTTATGCAGAACGGTCTCGTTGGCCTCTATCAGATGTTCCGTTGAACCCGCCCTATGCCACTCCGTAATCCTGTCCTGATGGTAAAACGGCTCGGGGGTCAGGTTTTCATTGGATAGGGAGGAGATAATGTTGGCCACATAGTTGTTCTTTTCGGCGACTAAAACCAATTGGGCATATAAGAGATTGTACTGCCGGATTTGTTGGTTGATTGTTTTGATATATTGGGTAGGGTTATAGGAAGAAACATCCGTTTTTTCCAATATTTCTTCTACTACTTTTCCTGCTCCGCCACCGGTGTTCGGGGCTTTCACGCCCAGTAGCAGGGCGATCGTTGGCGCCAGGTCGGTATGCTCAAAGTATGGGAGCTCACGTCCCCGGGCAATCCCGTTTCCAGTAAAAACCAACGGGGTCACCCAGCTATCTTCGTCCAACATGGGATGCCACCCCACCATACTTTGCCCGTGATCGGAGGTTACAATCAAAACGGTACTCTCCCATTTTCCTCTCTTTTTCAGGTAATCGATCAACTGTCCCAGAAGCCTGTCGGCATTCTCAATGGCATCGACATAGGGGGAACCTTCACCGAAAATATCTCTCGCGTAAGGCTTCCCTTCACTGAACATGGCTATTCTCGTGCCGATGGAGCCTGGGCTTTGCAGGTGGACGCGCATAAAACAGATCTGCTGGCTTTCAAGCAAATAGATGGCCTGTTGCACCGTCTGATCATCCGTCAGCGAGTTATCCATGATGCAAGTAGAGAAGCCCCTTCCCACGGAACGATAGGCGGTCGTGTTCACCACGAATGCCGACTGCCGCTTCGGGGAGATCATCTCCTGGATCATTTTATTCTTAGGGTTCAGGAAGAGGGTGCCTTCATGCAGCATCGGGTTGGGAAAGGAGCAACTGTTTGACAGGCTGTAATCCCCCACCGTGGGGTGATGGGGAATAATCATGTACGACTTCCTCACATAAGTTCCCTCTTTTATCAGGGAATTGAGTACCGGCATATTCAATTTCTCCGGCGCTTGCCAGTGCAATCCGTCAATCATGAACAAGATCACCCTTTCGGGTTCCTTCGCCGATAAAGTCGAAATATTCACCGACAAAGCATACAAAAGAAACGATACCCATACAAAATGAATTCTGCTCATGTTATTATCTTATTTTACAATTTAATAAAAATCTTCCGTCTATACATATAATAGCAGATTCCCCAGACCATCAAGGCCACTACCACAATCGTCGCCATGTTGATCACCATATCGCCTCCCCAATTGAAAAGACGGTACGTGAACGGACGGGCCATTCGGGTAAGCAGATTTTTTCCGCCGAGGCTGCTAAAAAGGTAAATAAAAATAGGATTCATACCCACGATGGCAAAGAAGGTGGCAATCTTCCTGAAGCGGAGTATATCCACAAAGAGATAGGACAATCCCATCGCCAACAAACACCAACCACCGCTGAAAATAACAAAAGAACTGGTACTGATACGCTCTATCATGGGTATATATAAGCCCAGCAAATACCCGCCCATGATCCCGGCGATCCCGGCAGAAAGCATAATCAATAGTTTTTTCTTTCGGGACCAATTCGTCATTAATAATTTGCCGGTACAGACGCCCCAAAGGATGTGGGCACAGGTTGGGACTGCATTGAATGTGACCCAATGGCCGGGATGAATGTGACCCACTGTGACCGAATCGAACCATGTCCCAAAATTATGACCGGGCGTGTAGGCCATATTGTATCCTTCCACCGGCCAAAACTGATAAAGCAGATCGGAGACCAGTATCAGCGCAAAAGAAACCAGCAGTTGCCATTTGACATTTTTTTGCAACAGCAAAAAGGCAAACACGTACACCAATGCCAATTGGGGAAGGATATTGGTTAAATAATAGGCATTGTCTTTTGCTCCCAGCATAAAACCAAGCAGAAGCAACCAGAAGGAACGTTTCAAGGCATGGATAAACGATTGCTTCCAGCTATCGCCACGGGCAAGCCTTTTTGAAAGTGAGAAGGGCATGGCGACACCTACAATAAACATAAAAAATGGTTGTATCAGGTCCCAGAAATAGATCTCGAACCAGTCGCCATGATGGGAGTGTTTCTCGATCCAGGCGATAAACGCGCCTCCTTGCCCCTGTTCCGTCATTTGGTGAAACAGTGTTGCTATTCCCGATACCAGGATAAACATCACCAATCCCCGGAAGAAGTCGATGGAGAGGATTCTTCCCTGTTCCTTGCTCAAGCCGGTAACTGCATCGGTTATCTGATTTGAACTCATCTCTTGATCTTATTATCTCTTTTTTGGCCCTGCGACTTCCGGACTTAAATCGGGATTTTTGTAATCGAAGAAAACGATGCCTGATTTTTTGTAAAATTCCATCATCTTCTCCATTCGCGAATTGAAGTTCTCGTAATTTTTCCCCACATCTTGTGTCCATGCAGCTTCTGCCAACGCCGACAGCCGGGGATATACCATAAACTGCAACCGCTCGGGAGAATGAATAACTTCCGTCCACACATTTCCTTGCATTCCTTTAATCAACGGTGTGGCCACGGATATGCCCGAGGTATAATCCGTGCCGGGGAAATGGTAGACCCTTTCTATGGGTGCGTACTCGCCTTTCGACCATTTCCGGCCGTATTTATGCGATGGATGTTGGACGAAATCCAAATAAAGCGGCAACCGCGGACACAGCACGATTTCGTATCCTTTACTTAACGCTTTTTCAAGTTGTTCAGGCCTCTCCTGGCGCCACCACATGACCACTGTTTTGGATACAGGCAAGCCGGCAGTAACCACTTCATCCCAACCCATAACGGTTTTGTCCAAAGAGCGGATGGAGTCCGACATCCTGTTCAGGAAGTAATGTTCCACCGCTACCAGGTTTTCGAGACCCATCGTTTTCATGAGTTCCTGTATTTCAGGCAGGTAATTCCACTGTTCATTGCCGAAATGGACCTCATCTCCGCCTATATGGATATACTTTGAAGGGAAAAGAGAGGTTATCTCTTTTAGTATATTTGTCAGAAACGTATAGGTACCCTCTTTCCCCGGGTTGAAAGTAAAATTGGGATATTGTTTTGAACCGCCGCCACTGAACTCAGGGTATGCTTTCACGGCAGAAGTGGCATGTCCCGGCATATCGATTTCGGGAATGACTTCGATAAACCGGTCTGCCGCATATTGTACAATTTCAGCTATTTCAGCCTGGGTGTAAAATTGAGCCGGAGCATCCGGATCGGTGAGGTTGCCGATTGCTCCGACGGAAGTAAGCAGGGGGTACTGCTTGATTTCAATTCTCCACCCCTGAGCGTCGGTAAGGTGCCAGTGAAATTTATTCAATTTGTGCAACGCCATGAAATCGAGCAATTTTTTCACCTCTTTCATCCCTATAAAGTGCCTTGATTAATCCAACATCAAGCCGCGCCAGCCATATCGGGGATTATCGCGGATAACGGCACATGGAATGGAGCCTCCTGTCCCGGCTCCATTAATCATCTGAAAAACCGACTGCAATCCGTAAAAACAGCCGTTTGCACATCCGGCTTCCACAACAATGCCTGCGGGGGAAACTGTCAACCGGTATTCTTCGGGATTGTGGCAGACGGCGTTTCTGACTAATTGTATCCATCCCTTTTTCCTTGTTTTCTTTGCCAGAACGGAAAAATTTTGTAAACCTTCTATACATCCGGGAATCAGGGAGTTGAACTCTCCCGATTCGGCCGAGACAGTGATTACTTTTGGGATAATTAATTTACCCTCCCGCTGTTCGTAATGATTGGGATAAGGGATTATTTCCTGAGAGTGAACCCCTAAAAATGAGAATAGAAGCAAAACCAATGCGGTAAAATATTTCATCATATTGAAAAGTTTTATGATTGATTATAGTTTTAAAAATAAGAGTGAGGCACAGCTTTCCTCTATTTATTACATGACAATTATTCAACTTAAAATGGGACAAACAGAACGTTAATTTTTATCAAAAAATCAGATTGAAGATAGTAATGGAAATTTAATTACAGCAGTCTCCCATATTGCTTTCAGTATGTTTAATTAGCGCTTTTTGAGGCTTCGGCGGTATTACCGTAAACCCCGGTATTTATCCTGCTCCCATTTGGAGATGGTTCTTTCGCGAAATCATCCTTTGGATCACCAGCATCAATACATGGACTTGTTGTTTCATCGTTAATCCAAGCCGTTCCGTTCCATCTTCCATATTGTGATTTGAGATGAAAATCATGATTTGCCAGGTCTGCAAATTGAGGATCCGCTATCATATTACCTTCAGGTAACTCAATATTGTACGTCTCTCCCTCTGTGTTATTGAAAAAACAATTATTAGAAATTATAAAAGAGTGTGTTTCAGACAAATCATTCCTTATTCCATAATAACGGCTGTTAGAAATAATATTATTTTTTACCGTCATCCCAAAAGTTAAAGTATCCGGAGGAGGATACCTGTATACATTGTTTTGTATGATTCCGCATTGTCCCGCTCCGTCAATCACATTATTTTTCACAGTAGCGTTAAATCCGTCGGAGAGGATGCCGTGTCGCCCTGTATTGTATATTTTATTGTGATGAACGTTTACTTCAGCCATTGAAGATTCATAATCCCCGGATCCGAAAATCCATATTCCAAATGTTTTCGGTTTGTAAATTTCATTGTTGTAAATATTGATCTGATCCATTGGAGTATTGCCCCTCTTCTGGATCTGAATACCTGCACCACCTTCGTTATTTGAAGTGATATAGTTATCGTATATTTCAACGATATTTGTATTATACATCCGTATTCCGCAATTTAACCTGCATGTGATTTGATTATTATAAACTTGCACATTCCTCCCCTCATTCACACAAACGGCATCGTGTTGTATCCTATTTATCGTGTTGTCATAGATTTGGATATTTTCATTGAAACCCGGGTTGTTATGCCCTATTAAGATACCATCGCCGTAATTCCCACTCAGATGCATATTATGAATGGAGATATTACTCCCGTTTAAAATAATGCATAAGTAATACCGGTCTAACTTTGGCGGCTTAACAACTCCCGGTTCATTCCCGAATAACTGAAATCCTGAAATTTCAATATTCTGATTGGCATTCGACATATTTCCGATTAATGGGATATATTGTTCCCAATTGGCGCTGTCATGAGGTTGAATTTTCACATCGGCGTCTCCTTTTAGATGGGTATTATCACCAATTTTTACGGTACCGCCAATAAGAAATGTGAACGGGCCTTTCAGATAAATGGTTCCTCCGCTTAATTGAACAACTTCTGTCAATGCCTTGTTTATGATGGTATCACTACGGGTATTGTCGGCGGTGCAAGAATAAATGTTCTTCAGCGTTCCCTGTTGATCATAAACAAGTACATTACCGGCTTCTATGGAACCCGGATAACACTTTTTATTCTTGACCGCTCC
Organism: uncultured Prolixibacteraceae bacterium; assembly: GCA_964558145.1. Classification (GTDB taxonomy): domain Bacteria; phylum Bacteroidota; class Bacteroidia; order Bacteroidales; family Prolixibacteraceae; genus UBA1413. Next base: position 21,509 of record CAZLDP010000001.1, read on the forward strand.
GTTAATGGCTGTTCCGGTAAAAGGTTCGGATGTTTGACCCGGTGTTCCCCTATAGGTGAATGTCAATTTTCCTTTACAATGACCTGCATCATCAAAACCCGCTGTCAATAGTTGATCGCCTTCTTCCCGCGTCAATTTGCGGGAGGTATCTTCATAGGCTACGCGGAGTTCGGGATCATCAGGCAAGCCAACGTGAATGGTGATCTCTTTTTCAATTGGCTCTTCCCCTGTAGGGATATTCACCTCCCCTTTGGAATAACCGACGGCCAGTACCAGCAGCATAGCCATCGCAGTTATAATTATCTTATATTGTTTCATTCGATAATTAATCTCTAAAGGGATCCGGTATTTTTACCAGGTCTTCCACCAATTTACCTTCATATTCAAACCTTGCAAAGGTATACACATTACCATCCTTATCCAAAGCAATCGAATTCACATAGGTAGGACGGGATCCATCCTCATAAAAGATGGGGCCATGGTCGATGTACCTATTGGTAGGTATGTGATAGTTGACTAAGTGAAGGTTCTCCAATCCCCTTGCCGCACCCATCGCGATCTTCTCTTTCCCCTTCACTCTTTTCCCGTCTTCATAAATTGGTCCTCCTGTCAGGTAGTACAAGGTTTCTTTGTCGTGTGCCAAGTTAAAACCCGAAAAGTAAGATGTGGCTGTTAATTGCTTTTCTTCCATTGTTTGCTTTTTTTGATTGTTTACATTTGAACAACCTGTTACTATCGTTGCAATAAGTATTACAAATAAAATCCTCCTTTCCCTCGTGATTAATTAACCATTAATAATTTTGCTATTGCTTCTAAAAGCACACCCTCGGCTTCAGGAGTTACTTTGGCGACCTCTACTTCATAACCGCCTTGTGGGAAAGCCGCCGCCGGTGGAATATATCCAAACCCAAGATCGCCATATGCCGCCATAGCGACAAATATGTCGGGGCGCATTTTTTTTGCTGCGATTTGATATTCAATCAACAATTCTCCAGGCATGAAAAGAACATTTGCTTTATTCCCGATTGCCAAACATTGCAAATCAACTTTTTTACCCGATTTGTACCGTTCCCAAAGAACCCCGCCAGTCTTAACAGAATCCACGGGTAAAGCAACAGGCTCAAAGTTCCATTTAATGTCGGAAGCGGTAACGGAAATACGTTTGGTATTCTCCCATGCCCGTTTCATCCCGTCAGCAACTCTTTCAGCCAAAATACCTCTGTTTTCGTGCGAGCCATCGTTGTATTTACCAGCTCCCACGTTTCCACCTGCTCCCGTGAAATAAATCTGTAACGCGCCGGGAACGGCAAGTTGCCGATAAAAACGGGCAATACCTGGATAATCAGGATTCGGTTTCCCTGTGCCATAATAGCTTTGAGGGTGTGTGGCATAAAAGTTCAACACGGCAATCGGTTTGTCGCCGCTCCAAAAACTTACTGCAGAAAGCATCGGGTCGATCAATCCTTCGGGCTCGGCCCTTAAAGCAGAATCCTTACAAGCTGTCCAACGCATGGCCTTTACTTTACCGTCACTGCCGAGAATCCTCCGGTTTGAGGCCACCTCAAACACCTGCGCTTCCCCAAATCCAATGTGTGTAACGGGCATTAAAGTTTCGAATGAACTTGCTACTGCCACTTCGAGACGTTGTTTAACAGACAATGCAAAAGTATCGTTGACGGCGTCACGGGGATAAGGAGTGTCGTGCTGGTGAATAACGTGAACGGCCACCCGTTCGGGCGTGGTTCCGGCAGCTCGGGCAAGCGAACGCTTAAACTCGTCGTAACAGTCGTTCGCTATACCGAGCCAATCCAACGAAACCAACACAATGGGTTTCTCTGCCCCTGACAATACAATCCCTTTTGCACGAAGCCCCAAATCCCACGTATTTACCACAACCCCATACGGCATTTTATAACCAACAGGAGGGGTTATATCGATATCAAAAATAGTTGCTTGCAATCCTTCCGTGGCCGGTTTATTTTGAATATCATTTTTTCCTTGAACAGATTCAGCAAAAAATGACATGAACAGAATCAGATACAGATTCAAAACTATCACTGATATAATTTTTTTCATGACTATTTATTTATTAACTGCTCAGCGTTGTTATACACTTTTTCGATAGCAACTGCTATGTTTTTCATATCCGATGTGGAGCCCAGCAGAATGTTTTGTGAAATCCAGACAGCCTGTTCGTTACACAATTTTTCATTCAGCGGGCACTTGTTTTCCTCGGCGTATTTTTCATAATCCAACCGTTCTGCCGGGTAGAATTTCCGGTAATATTTACTTTCAAATGCATTTTTCAAATAAGGCATTTTATTGAGTTCACTGTAACCTCCTGAACAGGGAACTCCCTCGGCACGCAACGCTTCTATGAATTTATTTCGGGGCAATTCTTTAAAATTTTCTTTATTATACAAGAATGGAAATAAATGAAAAGCGGCTCTCGTGACATTTTCATACAATCTATAGGGTACGATTCCCGGAATCTTTTCGATCAACGATTTAAGATATCGTGCATTTTCGTTTCTTATAGTGGTCTGTTCTTCCAAGCGTTCAAGTTGTGCCAGTCCTATTGCTGCCTGATACTCAGTAATGCGCAATTTTGTACCGATCATGACAGTGCCGGCCCCTATTTGGCCTGCAGTAGAACCGTACGGGTTCCCATAATTGTGATAGGAGAAACACCTGTCCATGAATGCATCATCGTCACTGATGATGGCGCCTCCTTCGCCCATCGGCATATTTTTGGAAGTCTGAAAACTGAAACATCCCGCATTTCCGAAAGTGCCTATTTTTTTGCCGTTTATCTCGGCCAACCAAGCCTGGCAGGCATCTTCAACCACCAAAAGGTTGTGTTTACGGGCGATATTCATGATCCGTTCCATATCGCAGGGGAGTCCAAGGATATGAACGGGCAGGATTGCCCGGGTGTGGGGAGTTATCTTTTCTTCTATCTTATCGGGATCCATCTGGAAAGTTTCGGGATCAACATCCACGAAAACGGGAATGGCTCCGTTGAACAGGATACACGATACGGACGCGATAAAGGTGTAAGGTGTAACCAGTACTTCATCGCCCCAGCCGATTTCTAACTGAGCCAAAGAGGTATTGAGGGCATTGGTGCCGTTTACAACAGCCAGGCACCGTTTAGCGCCCATCAGTTGCGCCCATTTCTTTTCAAATTCATCGGTGACTTTATTTCTCGACCAAACACCGCTCTGCATTACTTCCAATAATCTTTTCTCATCTGTTTCCGGTTTCCACATCGGCCATGAAGGCCAATCGTGGGAGGTTATCTGAGGCTCTCCTCCTAAAATGGCAAGCGAGGTTTTGTTTACCGCCGTACAACCTGCCTGCACCATATTTGCTGTTCCGGCTCCAAGAGCAGCTCCGGTTCCAACAATTAAATTTGTTTTAATGAACTCACGACGTGAGTGAGTTTTTGCGAAAAGTTTCATGGGTATTTATTATTTTAATTAAATATTTTTACAAAACGTTAGGATTATACTGTCACCCATACATCTCTCCAGTAATCAGGGCCATAAAAGATTTTTACCAACAGGTGAAATCCATTCCTTAACTATCTTTTAGGCTCTGGCGATGTCGAACTTAAGGCTAAATATTCTAATTTGCAAGTATCAGGCAGTATTAGCACATAGGGTTTACAATTTATTATGACGTTATGGCTTTTTTTGCTCCTTCATAAAGCGTTTTTCGGGTTTCGTCGAAGGGATATAGATGAGATTCCTTAAAAATTTACTCACTGTTTTATCTGATTTGCCTTATCCTTTAAAGCATTCCCCCAGTCCTGTGCCGATGGGCAGCAATTAAAACGAATCCCCTTTAACCACCTGCTCTGTATGTGATATGTGAGCGGTTTGCCTTTTTCGTATTGTAAGACGACGCGATGCTCGTTAGGTTGCTCATCCCATCTTACAAACCGGTTCGAAGGGAATATCACTCCTATGCCTATCCATCCGATTTCAGGATTCTGGAACCCCCAGCTTCCCATGATTCCCGTTTGTTTATCCATCATGAACGTTTCTTCCGGTAAACGTGTCAAGCCTATGCCGATTTCTATTTTCTCACCTTGAGAAATACCTTCCACCTCAACTTCAATCGATGAATCTTCCCTGTCAGCAAGTACAGTAGGCCGTATTCTCACTTTATAGGGTTTATCCGGCACGACCTTTTCAGCTACAAACTCAAGCGTTATTTTTTCGTTGGTTTCTTCAACCAAATGACCGGAGAAAGCAGGAGTGGTTTGTTTCGGTTCAACACGTACGGGATAAGCCGCACCATTGACGTAAAGAATTAATCCTCCGCAACCGCTGCTGTTCCCGATCTCGAGAATGTCCATTCCCCATTCGTTCCTATCGTAATGATAATTTTCTTTCGTAATTTCAGCAAAACGGGGAAAGATAAGCTGCTTTGATCTCTTGCCAAACAAATCGAAATGACCCTCATAAAATCGGAAAGCCGCATCTTCCGATTCCCAACGCCAGTTTGAGGAGGGATTTTCTGTCCATGCCACCCGTTGCCGGGGCGGTTGGTTCTTCCTTTGACTGTTCCATTCTCGATAATCTTGTTCGGGCATTTTTACTCTAAATTCTTTACAGAGCATTCTGATCATCGCATCCACATTATTCTTGCCCCGGGCAGTATAAAAAGCTTTCCAAAAAGGACGGGAACCTGTCTTCAGTTCCTTAAGTTGAATGATTTGACGATCGCAAGCGAGATTCAGATAGAATAAGATGGATTCATCACTGACAGCAAGTTTGCGGGAAACCTCATCGGTAAAGAATTCGTTTTTCATATTCTGTTGTATCAATCTCCACACGGGATCCTCTTCTGCGTCTTTTTTGATCGATTTCAATACAGTTATCAACGTTTTGTTCAATAGATATTTCTGCGCCGGCATGGAAGCAAGTACAGGTTCATATACCGAAAACAGCCCTTCGAAAGTCCATGGTACCGGTTTTACATCGGAAATATCAAGGTTCCACGAATCGTCAATGGTACCGTCGTGACCGATATCCAACGTAATTTTGTTTAAGATGCCGTCTTTATTGGTATCGATCCAGCTATAATACATATCGGAATTGTTGTCTCCATCAAAATCTACATTCATCCATGCTTGATCGGAATATTTGATATGTACCCGATAATCGGATGGATTGAAGTAAAACTCATTGGGTTTCGAGGGTTCAAGCGCCAACTCATAACGTTTATTGTAAGGCCCGCAATCGGGCCCGCCCACCCGTGGCATATAAAATGTGGAATCGGGCGATTCAGCAGCTATTACACCTTCCCAGCGGTCGATCGTGTCATTTGGCTTGTTCCATGCCCTGTTCAGATCTATTTCATCCCATGTAAACAAAACGCGTCCCCAAGTAATGCCGCTTAAATATTGCGTGGCTGTTGCCCCTTTAAGAAACGGACCGGCGGGTATTCCACGTATGGTAATTGTTTCACTTTCTTTTTCTGTTATTCTTAAAACAGCATTGGTTTTGGAAGGAATCCATCCTGGAGCTAAAGCCGTGATGCCCGCATCAAAATTCCGGGGCTGTTCCAACGTACCATCATTATCGGCATCAAAGCTCCAGCGGACGCTCCGGAAATCATCATCATGGCCGGCTATACGGATGACTTCTTCCGTAACCCCATCCTTATCACAGTCATAGAATAGGAACGGATTTTCTGAAAACGGTATCCACCTGTTTTTCCCGGGTGAAAAATAGAAGCTGCAGAAAGATTCATCCCCTCCGAAATGTGTTTTATATTGGCATAACGTTTGGTCATATTTATAATCAACATTATACCAAAGCAAATTATCATCCCCATCGTCGCTACTCCACCATACCCGCAATCCATAGTTTGAATCAAAGAAAAACATGCCCATCCGGTCTACGTCGCCGTCGTCATCCAGATCTTCATAATCTATCACCACATCAACAGTTCCGTCGGCATTCCAGTCTGCAATCCAGAGATCGCTATGGAGGTCAGGTTCACCCCCAAATTTCAGATCTCCGTTTTCATCCATGACGCGAACTAAAACCGGCCGGTTTTTTTCCCGGTGCCTGCGGTCGGTGTCAATAAACCACACTTCTTCCGGCTTGCCGTCTTTATTCCGATCCACATAATGGCGTTTCCCCGGTTTATCCGATTGAACCAGCTTAACCATGGCTGAATCCAAAATAGCAGCATCCCCGAAAACCTGCTCGAAAGCTATCTGTTTTGGATTTTTTAATTCTGATATCACATTGGGTTTGATACCCTTTGTCAGCAAACTGTTTTCAAAAGGATTTTCTCCTGAGGCTTTATTTGCTACGAAAAATAAAAAAAGGAAAACAATGGGAAAAGATATTTTCGCATACAAATAGCTTTTCCCATTTGTTACTTCCGAACTCGAATAAAACATACGTTCAAGCTTTATTGGCAGTTAACATGAATATCGTTTCTCTCATTATATCAAAGATTATTTTTTGCTTGGCCTCCCCTCATCAATTATCTCTGTCAATGGAGGTTTATTTAATTCATCGCCCGGATATCCCCTGTTCTGGTTAATAACTCCCATCGTGTTTGTAGTGATAACCTGTACTTCAATAGGCCAAAATACATATCTTGGAGTTACAATGTATTCGTTTGGTCCAATTTTACCCAACTTGAACCAGGTATTATGACTCTTTACGCGATCGTACCACCAGTTTTTCTCGTGGAGATTATCAAGACTATAACCATCAATCTTATTACGAGCCATAATGTTGGCGATTCGTACCATCTCGGAGTGCCGGAACTCTTCCAGGTAGAGTTCGCGCATTCGCTCATCGGCAATATAGTCTATATCTATATCGGCGGCTGTAACGGGTAGTGCCTTAGCCCGTTCTCTTATTTTATTAATATCTTTGGCAGCATTCACTTTATCTCCCTTCCAGAAATAAGCTTCGGCCCGGATAAGGTATGTCCCAGCCAGTCTAAAAAGGTACGAATCTCCATTGCCGCCATACGGCACTCCCTTGTAATCGTCGGCATGCGGATAAAAGGTCTTGTAATATGCCATTGGCCAAAGCCGCAAGCTGTCGTACTTGTTGGCGAGATACTGAAAATTGATTGGCTTACCATAGTCAACCGACTCGGGATTGTTTGATAGTATTTCACTGGATTCCCACCAACATGCATCTGAGCGCCTCAAGTCGGGGGTTGTTTTCCAAGTATAACCAAATTCTTCCCAAAGTTCATAACTAAACCATCTTGATTGATAAACATCCGCATTGGCCCGGCCTAACTGATAATATTGAGGACCACTTGGTAATGTGGCTTTCTTCCCCTGGCTGTCAAGTACCCATGCCCACCACCACTGGCTGTGGAATCCGCGCATAGTGATTCTCCATGCCTTGGTATCATCAGGTCCATCCACTCTGTCGATAAGATTCCATATTGCTTCTTTGTTGGTTGGAATGGATTTGTTTTCCGGCCGGTGTAAATCCCAAATCAAATTATACTGTGCCTTACCGGCGTCAGAGCCGAAACGTTGGGTCATCAATTGGTATGGACCGTTTATCACCTCAGTCGCCGCACTGATGGATTTGTCAAATTCCGAGTTGGCCAAATAGAGCTTTGCAAGAAAATGCAGGGCTACGTAGCGATTCAGTTCACCCGGTTCTGACTTTTCCGGCAACCAATCTTTAGCAAATTCCATGTCTTTGATAATTTTATCAAGGATAGCCCAGCGACTGTGTGTATAAAAATCCAACCTAGCTTCCGTTAATTCATAGCCGATATAGGGGACATCACCATAGCTTGTAATTAGCCTATAGTACCACCATGCTCTATAAAACATAGCTGAACTCAATATGAAATTTCTATCTTTTTCGTTATCCCATTTAATATTATCAATCCTGGAAATGATAACATTCGCGTCTTTGATGTACCCATAAGTCTTGCTGAACATTCCCAAAACGTCATGAACAGTCGCCTTCGAAGAGGGAGTCATTTTGGTATAGTCGGTTAAATTAAGTCCATATCCATAATCTGATGTGGCATATTCCAACTGCTGGTTATTCCATCCGCCATAGAGTTCATTCTTGACCATCCGTTTACAGCTAATTAAACCTGCTTCAAATCCCTTCTTGTCAACATACACGTTTTCAGGAGCATAAAAAGAGAGTGGTTCAGGTTTTAAAAAGTCCTCACTGCATGAGAACAGCACCAACACTGCAGTCAAGAAAACACAGACAATTTTTGCGTAGAGAAATAAATGGAACTTATTTGTGCTTATATATATTTTTTTCATGTTGTTTGTTATTTCTTATTCATGATATGTTATATATGCTTCATATTAGCTCAAAGAGTAACATCAACCCCGAAAGTGACCGTTCGGGGCATGGGGGTAGTAGCTCCTGTTTCAGGGTCGAAACCGGGCCATTTGGTGAGTGTCAATAAGTTACGACCGGTAAGAGAAAGACGTATACGCTGTATGGATAGAAGTTTGTTCAACACATGGGTGGGAACGTCATAGGAAAGGTTGACATCCTGTACCCTCAAAAAACCGGTCGGTTTGTATATTCCAATTCCACCACCGTACCGGGCTAAATTATCGGGAAAATCAAGTTTAGCAAACTCGCAACCGGGATTTTCGGGTGACCAATGTCCCCAATTCCAATCATTACGAAGATTATAGGTGTCTTTACTATTTGTAACAGGCATAGAACGAATGTGACCTAAATCGGCACGAATAAAGATGGAAGCCGTAAAGTTCTTAAAGAAAGTAAAATCATTGGACAGACCCCAACGTTGCCTCGGTTTGGTATAACCGATAAATTTTTTATCTTCAAAATTGCTTAAAACGTAGTCTGCATTCACATCGTCCACCTTGTAATCTCCCGGTTCCAGGTTATATTTAGCCGCTTCTTCTGCCTCATCGAGTTGCCAGATTCCCAACCTGTCGTAGTTCCATACCACATCCAATGCTTGTCCCGGGAACCATTCGTTCTGAAAGTCGGGCAGTTCACCGCGTTGCTCCTTGTTAAGCAACTTGAAATCACCAATATCACCCCACAATTCTTTAATTTTATTACGATTGAGAGAAAACACGAGTGAGCTGTTCCACGAGAAATTAGGATTATTCACATTCACGGTATTGATGGTGAAATCAATTCCTCGGTTACCCAATCGTCCCAGGTTCGACATGATACTCTCAAACCCGGTGATTTTGGGCAGTTGTCTCTTCAGTAGCAAATCTTCAGTTGTGGAATCATACATATCAAGGGTTATGTCAATACGATTATTTAACAGTCCCATGTCAAATCCGATATTGAATGCTTCGGTACGTTCCCAACGAAGGTAAGGGTTGGCAAGCGTGGTATTATACACACCTGTTTGAATAGCGCTGCCTGTATAGTACCTCCTCGAGCCCATCTGTGCCAGCGCTGAATAGATGCCAATTGAGCGGTTCCCATTTTCTCCCCATGACAACCGTACCTTTAAACGGTTTAAAATATCATTTTGGGGATAAAAAGGCTCTTCGCTAATTCTCCAGGCAAAAGCGAAGGCGGGGAATACGGCTCTCGGATTGAGTTGGCCGAATGCAGAATAACCGTCACGCCTTATAGAGGCAGTCAACAGATATCTGTCTAACAGGGTATAGTTCAACCTTGCCATCAGGGCATCACCTGAGCTCTGGGTGTCATTACTGTTAAGACTTTGGTTTGCTCCAAACTGCAGCCCATGATAGGTAAGATTCTCGTTGGGAGCGAAATTGTTGGCGTATAAATTAGATCTCCAACTCTTGGATTGTTCAGCATTTGCCAGCAAAGTGACGTCAAAATCATGAACACCAAAACTGCCGTTCCATTTTATCAGGTTGTCAAACATCCAGGCAAATTCATTCGTGTGATACCGATACCCATACCCTCCTGTATAGGTAGTCCTTCCTGTGAAAGTATTTGTAGAAAAGAAGTTGGCCTCTTTGGTGGTGGCGATACTGGGTTGTATGGAAATCCGATAGGTAATGCCAAAAGGCAATTTGAGTTCGGAATACAAGACGGAAAAAAGTGTATACATATCGAGCATCTGATCAGTGCCATAATGATCCAATAAAGGATTCCTTGCGGCAGAATAATCATTGGGATACCAGCGAACTGAGCCATCGTCTTCCCACATGGATCCGTATGGACTCATGTAGGCAAGTTCACGCAGATTGGCTTGTACTCCTCCTTCATCGCGATAAGCGAATTGTGTGTTTGTACCCACCTTCAACCAATCCGTGATCTTCAAATCAAGATTAATTCTACTCCGTATTGAGGAGAACGCATCACCTTTTATTATACCTTCATTGTCCTGATAACCCAAAGACCAGTAATAATTCAGGTTATCCGTAGCTCCGCTGGCACTTACCGTATAGTCCTGACGAATACCTCTTCCTATCACCAGGTCATAGAAATTGGTGGTTTTACCCGCCAAATAGTTTTCACGTTCGATATCCCAAACATTTAACCTGTTAAACCACTCTGTGGTTGGATCGGGATTGGGATTTCCTACATAACCGAGCCACGTGGCTACACTTATATTATCCGGTAAATCTTCGGGACGCCAATAATAGTAGTATGGTAAATTCCCATTGCTTCTCTGGTACATAATGTCCCGATGCATATTGAAGTAATCCATCGGATCATCTTTTGGTCCCATACCGTACGGATACACATTTTTCGCGGGGTTGGATATACCGACACGTGCTGAAACGTTAATGGTGGGTTTACCGCTTCGACCTCTCTTTGAAGTGATAATGATTACTCCCGCGGCTGCTCTTGCACCGAAAATAGCAGCAGAACTGGCATCTTTCAAAACATCAATTGATTCGATATCATTGGGATTGATATCCTTCAAACTACCCGGGTAGATAACCCCATCCAGGACTATCAAAGGAGAGGAGGAGGCAGAAATGGACGATGGTCCACGAATCTCCAAAGATCCTCCGCCTGCTGCGTTACTGCCCTGAGTGGAATAGAGTCCGGCCACTGTACCGTTAAGAGATTCGGTAATCTGGGTAGAGGCTACTTTATTTATCTGATCGCTACTTATCCGCGACACTGATCCGGTTAAATCACTTCTTTTTACAGTTCCGTAACCTATCGCTATCACTTCTTCAAGACCTATGACCTCTTCTTTCATCTTGATATTGATCGTGGTTTTGTTTCCCACGGTGATCTCCTGTGGTTGCATGCCCACAAACGAAAAAGTGAGAACTGCATTCTTGGGAACCGTATGTAAAATGTAATTCCCATCATTATCACTTATAGTACCGATCGATGTGCCTTTCACGACAACGCTGACCCCGGGAAGAGGCTCGCCGCGGTCATCCACGACTTTTCCCTTGACCGCGATATTTTCCTGTGGAGGCTCGGTTTTCAACTGAACAGGAGTGGCGGGAACATACGCATTCTCGTGTTTGTTCTCGGTATAAACAATTATCTGTCTCCCTATTATACTGTAATTCAGGCCTTTGTCTTTAAATAGTTGATCTAAAATCGCTTCTATCGGTTTGTTTTGAACATCAATAGTTACTCGATTTCTCAGTTCAATTTCAGCATCTTCATTAAATATAAAGACATAACTGGTCTCTTTCTCTAGTTCAGAAATTACATTCTTGATCGCAACATTTTTCAGGCTCAGAGAAATATCATTGTTTTGCGAATAAATATTCTCCCCTAATACACAAAAAGTACACAGAAAACACATTAATACAGTAATATTCATGATTCTTAGAATTCTATTATATCTTTTTGGTATATAAACTTTATTGCTAATTTTTTGTTTCATACATTTTTCATGAATTAAGTTTACGAAATAAGAGGATTATCTTGTGAATTAGTTTTTTGATCGAGGGACGCGGGAACATTTCTCGACCATTTTTTTAAGTTAGTGTTTCATCTATTCATAAGCAAAGTTTTTATTGGGTTATAACTTTCATTATATTGTTCTCAATTTTATAAATTATTTATTTTCAATAAAATAAGGATTGTAAACGTGTTTGTCCTCTTTCATACGAATTCACTTTTTTAATGACAAAGGATAGACAATTCAATATTTCTTTTGTAGTCAAAAAATTAAAGAAATCGCTGTTGTCCGGTAAAATTCATTGAAACAATACCGGGTAGGCCTTATTGGGCTTACCCGTATGGTTACCATTTAAGTGGCGAAACAAAAGGGGAACCATGCGTAAAAGCACAAATTTTATAGGACTACCGGTTATTTGAGTTCTTTACCAACAATTTGGAATTGACAGCCGGAAAAGTAGCCTTGATTTACATCGAGGAAAAGAAATTAACATTTTGAATTTGGGAATTAGAGTTGTTGGTAAAATGAAAGAACAACCAAATAAACAAAGAATGGTTTTTCAGAATCGTTATGTATAGATCTTAAATGTTCGATACCGCGATGGATAAGTCTTCTGGCAGAATTGTAATTCATTTTCATGAATGAAGCAATATCAGCATAATCCATTCCTTGCATATATCTTAAATAAATAGCTTCCCGCTGCCGAGGCGTCAGTTCATTCAATAAATTTTCAATGGTTTGTTTTAGTTTAGCAGTGTCCTCAATATTTATTATTGATTCCAACGTTT
>CAZLDP010000002.1:0-29134 GCA_964558145.1 uncultured Prolixibacteraceae bacterium
GGAATAAAAACTCTGTTCGAAAAGTGATTCCAGGTCAAAACCATGTGTTTTTTTAAAACGGTCCAGAAAAAAGGAGATGTGAATCACATTGGTGTTGCTGAAGAGAAATAGACGGTATCCGGCGGCCAGTTTTTGGAGCAGGCTGATTTTTTCAACGGGGATGTTGTCCAACATGCTGCACCAGGCTTCATCAATCTGTGGGTCAGAGACCAAAGGATTACCAAGGATTTCGCGGATCCGGCGGCGGAATTCATCCGGTGTGGCCTTACCGGTTTCAAATGCCTTGAAAATCGGGTCCTGAATAGCATGCCGGTAATCAAATCCGGCGCTGTTCTTCCCCAGTTTTTCAAACTGGCGGACCGGAACCGTGAAATCAAGGTCGAGCAGCACTCCTCCCAAGTCAAAAATGATATTGCGAATTCCTTCGGGCAGCTTATTTTGCATGGCTGATATTGTAAGAGACAAAGAAAACGCTTTTAATCGTAATTTCCATGAATAAACCGGCTTTCGAAAAAAGGAGGTAATGTGCTGTACACAGTCGGAATCAGGATGAAAAGAATTCATACCGGGAATTGAGGAGTAACCTCAAACAGAATCTGGACAAAGTTCCCCACGACGGTGAACTGCAAGATTGTCCACCCGCCGCAGGAGTGCTATGCGGCCGTTATGCCGGTGGAATAGTGCGGGGATGATGCCAGGAAAAATCCATGGGAAGGAGAGGGGCTTTGCTCAGGGTTTTATGACCATCCGCTGTTCCTTCCATCCTTTTCCATCGGCTACTTCAATGAGATAGAAACCCGGTGGAAGTCCGGAAAGATCTGACTGAACGGAGTTCCGCAAGGAAAACTCGCGGCTAAGAATCGTTCTTCCCCACATATCATGGATTCTCAGGGTGGAGAATTGCCGGGCTGAGCGAATTTCAAGCGGTGCGGTTACAGGATTAGGAAAAAGGATGAGTTCCTGATTCCGTGCAGGAATACTGATCTGGGTGTAGTTGGGATCCTGCAACTTCAGATCCTTGAGCACGAATTCCCCGGCGCCTTTCTTCCCCAGAACTCCATAGTTGAAATAAATCCTGATCAGCTTGATTTTTGAAGGTTGCCAGCCGCTTGTGGTTCCCATAGCAAAGGTTTTCTGGTAATCCCTGAATTGGCCGACGTCGGTGGGATTGTCGATCCTGAAAAGGTCGTTCAGGTCTACCTGATCGCCGGTATCCACCAGGTCGAAACGGATGTTGGAGGGGGCCTGGCCTGTCATTGCTTTGATCCGGACCATCATTTTTTTGTGACGCGTCAGGTCGGTGACAGCAGGAAGGGCAAACCCAATATGGGGGTTGGCGGAAGGATTCTGGATGTTGTAGGTAACAATTAGCTCTCCGTTTTCTGCCCTGAGGGAGATTTGGTTCTGGTCGCCGGGAATGGCGCTCCACAGAAGTTGGTTGTTGGGGCCGGCGAAGGGAATCGTCAGGAATTCCCCTTCGGGTTTTGACTGAATGGCCACCGGGAAGGGCGCTGAAGAAACGGTATCGCAGGCATTCATTGCCTTGACAGTCACCTCGCCCGGTTGGTCGTTCCAGGTAACGGTGACCGTGGCAGTTCCTTCGCCGGATACGACAGTCACTCCTGCCGGGAATTTCCATTGGTACTGAACTCCTCCCGGTTGGGTCACACTGAAAACCGCCTGTTGTCCGGGGGTCACAAATGCCGGTCCGGTGATGACGGGCGCAGCAAGGGAATTGCTGTAGACCCGCACATAATCAATCTCCATGATGGCTTCCGTGAGGTCAGGGTCTACTCCCTGTGCTCCTCCCCAGTCTCCCCCAATGGCAATGTTGAAGATCAGAAAGAAAGGATGGTTAAAAGGCCACTCTTTATAGGTTTTGTTTTCATTGATGAAAGTGAAATAGGGATTCCCGTCGACAAACCATTTGATTTCCTTCTCACTCCACTCGATGGCATAATCGTGGAATGCCGTGCTAAAATTGCTGACCAGGGTATTGCCTCCCTTTTGGGTATTCAATTTATGGTTGTAGGCTTCGGTATGGACGGTCCCGTATACTCTTCCGGGGTCGTAGCCCACGTGTTCCATGATGTCGATTTCCCCGCTGTTGGGCCAGCCGCCATAGACGGAATTCTGGGGCATCATCCAGAGGGCAGGCCAGGTACCCCTGCCCACAGGAAGCTTTGCCCTGATCTCAAAGCGGCCGTATTTCCAGGAAGCTTTCCCGGATGTGACCATCCTGGCAGAAGTCCAGGTGCCGTTGTTTTTCCGGGCATGGATCTTCAGGGTTCCGTTGCTGACATAAGAGTTGTTGCGGTTATCGGTATAGAACTGGAGTTCGTTGTTTCCCCAGCCACCTCCACCCGTCTCGAAATTCCAGCGGGCAGGATCGGGAGCTCCCTCCCCATTGAATTCATCGGCCCAAACAAGCTGTGAGCAACCGGTCTGGCTCTTAGCCTGCAAGGGAACGGAAAGGAAGATAATCAGTACGATGGGAAAAAATAACCTCATTATTTCAACTTCATTGAGAAGAGTTTACTTTATGATGTAACTTGACTCGTACGATGGCATAGGCCTGAAATACATTGGCTTGTCCTGACGGAAGCGTAACCGGAAGAAATCCCGGCAAGGATACATCTGCTATTTCCGGGATTCCGGTTTCTGATAAACCCTTACGTAATCCACCACCATTTGTTGCGGAAAAACGGATTCATCGACACCCTTTAAGCCTCCCCAGTTTCCTCCCACGGCTACGTTAAGCAGCAGATAGAAACGCTTGTCGAAGGGGCACGATTCGAAGCCGGTGCCGTCATTTTCCCAGGTATAAAATAGGATGGAGTCAGCATAAATCCGGATTTCCCGGGGGTCCCATTCGAGGACGTACTGGTGGAATGTGTCGTGGCAGTCGGGAATACCGATTCTTCCGCTTCTCTGGGTTCCGATGGAATGGTTATACGCTTTGGTATGGACAGTCCCCACGATAGTATCGGGATCATATCCTACATTTTCCATGATGTCGATTTCTCCGCTGACGGGCCAATTCCCGTATTCCCGGTCGGTGGGCATCATCCAGATGGCAGGCCATAATCCTCTGCCAGAAGGAAGTTTGGCGCTGATCTCGAAACGGCCGTAAAGCCAGTCCCCCTTGTCTTTGGTAATAAGACGCGCAGAGGAATATCCTCGCCCTTCCATCTCTTCGCGGATTGCGGTGATGGCGAGTACGCCGTTGCTCACGAAAGCGTTCTCCGGCCGGTGACTGGTGTAATACTGGAGTTCGTTGTTGCCCCAGCCCGTATCGTTTCCCCTGGTCTCGTAACTCCACTTTGTGGAATCGGGAAGACCGTTGTACTCAAATTCATCGCTCCAGACCAGTTGCCAGGCCGGGGCTGTCGATTTGGGCGTGCATTGCCACAACAGGGTGGCAGACCCTATCAGAAGGAAAAATATCATTTTGTTCATGGAACAGGTGGTTACGGGTGAATCTTCAAGACTAATTAAGGGAATAGAAACCCGGAGGAAGAAAGTATGATACTTCCCTCCAGGTTTCTATGTTCAGAAAATCAAAATTGTGAAAGAATTATTTCCTGGTGGCCGATTTCAGTCCCTCGACATGCGGACCTGAAAGTTCGTCGAACCAGAATTGATGGGTGCCTGAAGCCACACCGGGATTGAGCATAATCCTGACTATATTGTAGAAGTCATGATTAAACCGGTTATCGGTAATAATGTTGCTGGTAAACTGATCGCCTGTCCAGTCGTATCCTGCACCGATACCATTGAAGTTGTATTCGGCAACTTCCCAGGTATTGTCCTTCTTTATGGTGTATTTGAGGTCGTGAGTGCCGGTCTGCCAGGCATTACCACCCCGGTCGGTATTTTCAAGCTTCAATAAAACCGCGTCACCGGCTTTACCGTAGACCATGATTTTGAAAATCTGCTGCGTGCGCAGGTCGAAGCGATATCCCGCCGGAAGCTGCATGTAGGCATTGGCCCACTCGTTGTTGTTCTTGGTGTAGCTTGCCACTTTGGCGCTTTTGTTGGGATAAACCTTTGAGGGATTATCCACCACCGTCACGTTGCAATCCTGTCCGAGTACCGGAGCTAAAGAAATCTCGCTGAAATCATTGTACATGACCATCATATCCAGGAGGAACGGCACATAATCGGGATGGTTGACCGCAATGGTAACCGGGAAGGTTTTGGTGATCACACCCGAGGAGGCCATCACTGTCAGTGTGACCATGTAGTTCCCTTTGCGCATGTAAGTATGGGTGGCGGGCAGGTTGTAGTCGGCCTGTTCCACAATGGTACCATCACCAAAATCGGCTTTCACGCCGGAGATCGATTCCCCTTCGGGAATCACCACATTGGAGATGGTTAACTTGTAATTGTTCATCCCGGTACCTGGCGCGAAAACTGCATCAAGGGTAACTGTGGGTTTCACGTAACCGGCCCTGATAAGTTTGGTTCTCCAGGCATTCCCCTCTACATCGATGCAAAGGAGGTCGAGGAAGTTTTCATCGATGGAGACGATTTCGTATTCTCCGTTTTGTGCCCCTGAATCATAGATTGGGAAGATGGGAGTCGGTCCCGACAGCTTCAGGATACTCTTTGCGCCTCGTTTTTCGACCGACCAGGTGCCCGGTTGGGGATTAGGATAGTCAACAGCCCAGTCACCGGTAGTGGATACAGGATTGCTATAGGCCGGATCGGTGCGGCGGGGCCCCTTCACGAAGCTCTTGCCATGGTTAACATAGATGACTTTGAAGCCATCGAGTTTAAAGGTGATCAGGTCGTCGTACATCACCTTGGCATCTTTTTTCTCCAGGGGATTGGCCACCCACCATTCGGTACCGTCTGTTCCGGCCGGACCCACACTCATGTGTCCCTTAGCCAGGCTGTCGGCTGCCCACGTTTTTCCATTCAGCGCCTCCACCCCGCCGCTCAGGAACACGATCACCGGGTCGGTAAAGATGGAATAATCGGTTTTGGTGGTGGTGATGGTTTTTTCCTTCATGGAGCTTCCCATGTTGGTCTTCACGGTCATTTTTACCTTATAGGTGTCGGGAAGGGGGTAATAGGCAGTGGCTTTCTCACCGATTGCGACAGCGCCATTTCCAAAATCCCAGGATACCTGATAAATTCCTTTGATCTGGGGTTGGGTAAATGCCACTGCGTAGCGGAACCCATCGGTCTGAGCTGTGATGGAGAAATCGAGAGAGGCAGCATCGGGAGGAAAAACCTGCCCTGCTTCGGGTTTATCTTCTTCCATGGGCCTACAGGCGGCAATTACCGCCAGGGCAAAGGCCCACAACAGGATTTTATATTTATAGCTCTTCATTTTTAATAATTTATTGGTCATCACAATAGATATTTGCGCTTATTTTTTGTAAGCCGGAACGAACTGTTTCAGCATGCCTTCGTTGACGTTGCGGATTTCTCCTGCCGGGATGGGGAACATCCCCCAGGTGTCGGCCTTGAAGGTGCGGCCCACAAAGTGGGAGGCATTGGTGATCCCTTGCGGGAGGACAAAACTGGCGTTGATTTTCTCAGCGGCATAGTTCATTCCCCTGCGGAGAAGATCCCATTTGCGGAGTCCTTCACCTGCAAATTCAACCCTGCGTTCGTGGTAGATATCATCAAGGGTAATCGATTTTTTGGCCGCATTGCTGCCCAAGGCACGTGTACGCACCTGGTTGAAATAGCCAAGGGCCTTGGCGGGATTGTCGGCAAGATTGAGTTCGGCAGCCATCAGCAGCACATCGGCATAGCGGATGTCGATGAAGTTGCGCGGAAAATTGTGCGACGGATCCCCACCGGGACCGACGTATGCTTTAAAAGCCATGTACTTCTTGTTGAAATAGCCTGTGTTCATGAAAGCTTTGGTGTACGAAGTAAGCTTTTCATCGGCATTGTACAGGGTGACTTCCTTCCGGGGATCGCCGTTCTCAAATTCATTGGCCACACTCCAGGTGGGTATTGCAAAAGACCAACCGGGGAACACCGCATCGTTATCGCCCACGGGATTACGCACACTGATCCACACACTGGCAAAATTTCCGTTGATGTTCCATCCTCCCCAGTCTCCGGAAAGAGCTTTCTCTGAATATTGCATTTCCAGCAGCGACTCCTTGTGGTTCTGGTTTTCCCAGCTAAACAAAGAAGCATAATCGGGAAGAAGCTCATATTCTTTTGAAGCGATCACTTCGTCGAGGGCTTTCAGTACATAGGCCTTATCGATGGTAGTTGTGCCATTCGACCAGGCAGGAACACCCAGGATGGGTTTGGCAAAACCTTCGTGATAGAGGTACCAACGGGCCATCAAGGCCTGGGCGGCGCCCCTGGAAATCCTTCCCTTCTCTGTGGAGGCAATCTTCACGGGAAGAGCCGGAATTGCCTTAAGCAAGTCGGTGGCGATCTGAGTGAAAATTTCAGCAGGTGTGTTCTGTGTCAGATTTTTGTAATCTTCCACGCTGGGGAGTACCTCGGTGATGATGGGCACGGAGCCAAAGTGACGAACCAGATCGAAATAAATATAAGCCCTGAGGAACAGTACCTCAGCTTCCAGCCTTTCTTTCAATCCTTCGGTCTTCCATTCCACACCCTCCTGTTTCTGTAAATAGAGATTGGCGCGGTACACTCCGGCATAACACCGGCTCCATAAGTCGGAAGAGGAGTTGTTCTCCGGTTCCATTTTAAACATTTCCATATCCTGCCATTGGGCCATATCGGTCACATCCGATCCGCCACAGAACGCATCGTCGGAGTAGATATCAGCCATGACAGGAATGAACTGCCAGTTTTGCAAAGCATAGATGTCGTAAACGGCGGTAACAGCCAGAAATGCCTGCTCTTCATTTTTGTAATAATTGGCTTCCACCTGCCCGGTTTTGGGTTCCAGTTCCAGAAACTCTTCGGAACACGAAACTAAACCAAGCGTAAGGGCCAGTATGGCAAACAGGTTGATTTTTATATTTTTCATGTTACTTCTTGATTTTATGGTTGACTTCATTAAAAGGTAATATTTACACCACCCAGGATGGTACGGGCCTGCGGATAAATACCCCGGTCGATTCCGTTGCTGAAGACACCACCGCCAATTTCAGGATCATACCCCTTGTAGGAAGTGAGCGTCAGCAGGTTTTCGGCTGATACATAAAATCTGATCCTGTTGATTTTGATCGCTTCGGTGATGTTTTTGGGAAGGGTGTATCCCAGGCTGGAGTTTCGCAGGCGGACAAAACTTCCGTCCTGGATAAAGAAGTCGCTCACTGTTTTCATGTTGACGTTGTCGTCAACAAAGGTTACACGGGGATAGGTGTTGGATGTTCCGGGGCCGGTCCAGCGGTTTAGCCAGTCGGCTGAGAAGTTGGTAAAGTTCATATCGTAGCGGCGGGTTGCCATGTAGACTTCCTGCCCCAGTGCAGCGTACCAGAACATGTTCAGGTCAAAACCCTTCCAACCGAGGTTGAGGTTCAGACCTCCTGTAAAGTCGGGATAGGGGGATCCGATCTGCTGGCGGTCCTCGTCGGAAATTGCGCCGTCGCCGTTAAAGTCGATGAACTTGATGTCGCCGGGTTTGGCTTTGGGCTGGATCAGGCCGCCTGTGCTGTTTTTGTAGTTGGCGATTTCTTCAGCCGTCTGGAAAATGCCGTCGGTTTTAATACCGTAGAAGACTCCCATGGGGCTTCCCACTTCGGCATAGAGAACACCTGCCTGGCCGAATCCGCCGTCACCACCCTGAAGCCTCTTTTCTGAGTTTTGGATGTCGAGGACCTCATTTTTGTTGAGTGCGCCATTAATGGATGCATCGAAGCTGAGTTCACCGAATTTCTTGCGATAACCGAATTCAGCCTCAAAACCACTGTTACGTACCGACCCGCCGTTGACTGTAGGAGCCGAGTTGCCCACCATCATGGGCACCGGCGCTGTAACCAGCCAGTCTTTGGTGGTCTTGATATAGTAATCAAGGGTAGCCCTGAATCCTCCTTTGGCCAGGTCAATTCCGAAGTTGGTCTGTTCCGAGGTTTCCCATTTGAGAGAAGGGTTGGCTATACTGGTGGGAGCAGTTCCGTTATATTGTGTTTTACTATCGCCAAAATAGTAAATTGCGCCGTTGCCGATGACCGAAGTATACCCGAAGTCCCCAATGTTCTCATTCCCGTTTTGTCCCCAACTGACCCTGATTTTCAGCAGGTCTAAATAATTGGAAACGGAAGTCATGAAGTTTTCACGCGAAAGCACCCATCCGACGGATGCCGAGGGGAAGTAACCGTATTTATTCTCGTTTCCGAAGCGAGAAGAGCCGTCGCGGCGCAGTGTTGCGGCAAACATGTACCGGTCGAGCAGGTCATAGTTGATACGGCCGAAAATGGAAGCTACCGTATGCTCCGATGCTCCGCCTCCCACAGCGGCACTTTCAGGATCAGTGGCATTGTCGAGGAAGGAGTGCTCGAAATCGTCGAAGATCACATCCTTTTTCGACCCGTGGATGCTTTCCCACATATCCTTGAAGGCAGTTGTACCGGCCATCAGGGTGAAGTGGTGCTCATCGATGGTTTTATCGTAAGTGAACACATTTTCAAAGTTCCAGCGGGAGTATTGGTTCATGCTTTTGCCTGCCTGGTCGGTGATCGTGAAATGGAGGGCATCGAGATAATAGAAGGGCGTATAATTGTCATTGTTCACCAGGGCAAATTCGCCCCCGAAGGAGGTGCGGAAGGTTAATCCGGTGAGGGCCGGAGCGAGTTTGCCAAACTGAAATTCCCCGAAAACTCCTCCGATCAGTTTACTGGTGCGGGTCTTCGAGTGGGTGGTGTAATCCATCAGGGCTACCGGATTGGTAATTTCCTGCATGCCGATGCCGAACTGTTCGGGAGTGGCATAACTTCCATCCTCGTTGTACACCGGTACAATCGGGGGCATGTTCAGCGCCTGGTTAAGGCCCAGCCCGTACCTGTCGTTGGTGGCAATACCCCTGCTGGTAATCCCGGCGATGTTGATATTGCCGCCTACTTTAACCAGACCCAAGTCGGCATTGGTGCTCAGCCTGTAACTGATCCGTTCAAAATTGGACTTGCCTTTTGCCACAATCCCGTCCTGTTTGAAATAGTTGAGTGAAGAGGAATATTCGATCTTGTCGCTACCTCCCGAAAAATTGAGGGCATGGTTTTGCTTGGGTGCATCGTAGTAAAACATTTCATCCTGCCAGTCGGTATCGGCGGTAAAACCGGCTATATCGGTGGCGGAGAATGCAAAATCCTGGCCTCCGTTGAGAGCCGCTTCATTGATCAGCATCACGTACTCGCTGCTGTTGAGCAGGGGTATTTTCTTCCAGGGATTCTGTAATCCCATGTATCCGTCGTAAGTGACCGTGAGTTTGGTGCCCTTACGGCCTGATTTGGTGGTGATTAGCACCACGCCGTTGGCTCCTCGGGCCCCGTAAATAGCGGCAGATGCTGCGTCCTTGAGCACTTCGATCGACTCGATGTCGCCCGAGTTCAGAAAATCAGTCCCCGCTCCACTCATCGGCAATCCGTCGATGATATAAAGTGGCTCGGCATCCCCGTTGGTTCCGGTTCCCCGTACGCGCACCGAAATTTGGTCGCCAGGCTGCCCTGAATTACTCGAAATGACCACCCCTGCGGTCTTTCCCTGTAAAGCCTGGGTGACTCGCATGTCGCTGGCCTTACGCAGCTCATCCCCGTCGACCTTGGCAATGGCGCCGGTAACCAGACTTTTCTTCTGTACTCCGTATCCCACCACCACCACTTCGTCGACTCCGATTACATCGCTCTCCAGCGCCACATTCAGCGTGGTCTGGTTATTGACGGGGATCTCCTGGGAACGCATCCCAATAAAGGAAAAGACCAAAGTCGAATTGGCCGGTACGTTGGTAAGCTCATAAAAACCGTCAAAGTTGGTGATAGTACCTGTTGTAGTCCCTTTCACCACTACAGAAACCCCCGGCAATGGCAGTTTTTCGTCCGCCGAGGTCACCGTTCCCGTAATCCTTAACCCTTGGGCATACAGCCCTATGGTCAGGAAAGAGAAGAGATAAAACAATACAATTTTTTTCATAGATCGCGTTTTAAAAAACTTTATAGAATTTTCACATAGCAAAATTAGGTAGTTGCACAAAGGGCAGCAAATTTAAATCTACATATATATTACATCATCCCCCAAAATCGGTTACATCATTAATACATCATTATATTACATACTGTACTAATAAACAGTAATTTAATATTAATTAACAATGGATTAATAATTCATCGAAAGGCTGTTAAAGATCCAGGATGAACCGGGTGAGGTTTATCTCCCTGCCGATACCCAATTTTCTCCGCAGACGGTACCGGCTGATCTCCACGCCTCTGGCCGATATGTTCATCAGGGCTGCAATCTCCTTGGTGCTGATGTTCATCTTAAGATAGGCACAGAGCCGCATCTCCCTGGGAGTCAGGTTGGGAAATTTCTGTTTTAACCGGAGCAGGAAATCTTCATGGACTTCGTCAAATGCGGTTTCGAAGAGTTCCCATTGCTTTTCGTTGTCGATTTCCCGGTCTATTTTCTTGATTTGAAGTGCAAGGCGTGTTTTCAGAACATCTGTTTTCGCCTGATTTTCGATGGTTCGGAGCTCTTCTTTGATTTTCAGTAGGAATTTGTTCTTCCTGATCAGGTGAAGTGTTTGGTTGGCCAATTCCTTGTCCTTGTGGATCATGCTCTCTTTCAGTTTCTCATTCCGTAGGCTGACAATCTCTTTTTCGGCTAAGAGGGCATCGCGCAGGTAGATTTGTTCACGGGAGCGGTAGGCTTTTATCTGACGCAGCCGTTCCTTCCGTCTGGAAATTTCGATCCGCAAAAGAATAAGTCTACTGATCAGAAAAAGCGCCGCCAAAGTCAGGAAAATATAAATGAGCCGGGCAAGGCGCGACCGGTGCCAGGGGGGAAGAATCCGGAAGGTAATCTGGTCGGTATCACTTTCATGGCCCAGGTTGTCTCGTGCTTTCACGTAAAAAGTATATATTCCTTCGTGAAGCTTTGAAAATTCGCAGAAAGGTGTGGGAGTCCATTCCGACCAGTCATCAAGGTGGTTTTCCAGTTGGTAGCTGTAATGAATTTCACTTTGTCCGTCGAATGAAGGGGAGGAATAGTTGATTTTCACAGAGTTGTTGCGGTAGGGTATGTTAGGGACGGGTTTGGGAGTGTGGCTGTTTGTCAGTTGATTATCTCCGCAGCAAACCAGCACCCGCGGGGTTTCAAATTTTCTGATGAAAACTCTGAAGGGGATATTTACAGGCAGGAGAATCCCCGGAGAGTAGTGGGCAAAACCATTTTCGATTCCGAAAAAGATTTCTGCCGGGGAATAGGGATATATCATCTCGAATCCGCCAAGCATCTTGTTGTAAATAAGTTCAAACGGCTTCAGGACTAAGGAATAGGAGCCATCTTCACTGAACCTGAGCAATCCCGGCCTGTTCCCGGCAATAAACCAGATGTTCCGGGTTTTATCCTGACAGAGATAGGTGAGGTGCTCTTTGGTGCCGAACATTTTTTCGAGAAGGGTATCCCGCTCAAAAAAATCGCGGCCGGGATTATACCTGAAAATTCCTTCCCTGGCTGTGAATACCGGATTGCCATCCACTTTAAATACATTGATGTAATAGTTGGTTACAAATCCGTTTTCGGAGTTGTAATAGGAATATTGGGAGAGAGTAAGGTCGGCAGGATGGAATCTGATCTTATAGGCTCCCTTGAATCCGTGGGTCATCCATAGGTTTCCTTCGCGATCAGTTTCCATGACCCTTGATGATTCGGAGAATCCATCGATGTTCTTTTCAAATACCCAGGAGCGGCTCTTCTGGTCAAACCGGTACACCGAGAGGCCGAGATAGTTGCCGCTGATAAGTTTACCCGGGAACTGGGGCATGGCGATGAATTTCCACACCCCTCCCTGATCTGAAATTTTTCGCGCTTTGATTCCATTGATCTGGAACGCCCCTTTGTCGTGGCCACATAACAGGATATCTTCATGAACCCCCAGATACCATACTTGTCCGACGGTGTTTTCAATTAATTGAAAAATGGGCTGTTCTCCGGGAGTTTGGGCAGGCCAGGGCGCGGCAAAGAGGCCGTTGTTGGTTCCCAGGTAAAGGTGCCCCTGATGGACGGCGGCTGCATATC
Source organism: uncultured Prolixibacteraceae bacterium (assembly GCA_964558145.1). Taxonomy (GTDB): domain Bacteria; phylum Bacteroidota; class Bacteroidia; order Bacteroidales; family Prolixibacteraceae; genus UBA1413. The sequence continues at coordinate 12,184 of CAZLDP010000002.1, forward strand.
CTGACCCAAATCCTCCCTGATGGTGGAGGAAATAGAGGGGGGAGTTGATCTGCGCATAATCTATCCCATTGTCGAGGCCCATCCACAGATTCCCGTGACGGTCGGACGCAACGCTCAGTACCGTGTTGTTCTGGAGGCCTTTCGACTTGTTTAAATGCTGGATCATCTCACCGTGTTCCGAGGTGATCACCACCCCTCCCTGAATGGTTCCGAAGGCAAATAGATCGCCGGGGAGCAAGCACGAAGAGAAGATCTGATTAGAGGTAAGCAACTGATTGGCCTTTGTGTTCCACGGAGTAAGCCGGCCGGCGGTATACCTGAACACCCCATTTCCTGCTGTTCCAATGACCAGGCTGCCTCCCGATCCGGGTAAGAGTGCCCTGATCTCGTAGTCGCGAATCAACTCCAAACCCGGAAGTGGTTCCAAAACCCGGCCATTCAGCCGTAATAATCCTTTTTCGGTTTCCTGAATATAAAGCTCCCCTCCCACATAAAATGAGAACAGGAATTTTCCGGGCGAGTCGAAGACATTCAGCAAAACACCCTCCTCATCGAATTGGAACAGGTTGGAATATCCCTGAAAAAAAATGCCGGCCGGAGTAACAAAGACCTTCCAGATGTCTCCCAGGTCGCCGGGATATGCCGTGAGACTCCTCCGGAAAGAGGTGAAGGTAAGCCTCCCTGCCTGATCGGCCGATGCCTTGCCGAATTCATTGTACATGCCGGTATACAGGTTCCCACTCTGGTCGGTGGCAATCGAGCGGGTATTGGCAGGTTCGGCAAACTGATACAGCTCCCAGGTGGTTCCATCGAATTCGAGTACCCCATCGTTGTTGGCAAAGTACATGAATCCTCTGTAATCCTGGGCTACTGCCCAGTTTTGGGTGGATGCCCGGTAAGCCTTGCGTGGAAAATTGCGGATCGCCGGAATACCGGTGCTCTTCATCTCCGCAATTGCTTCCGTCCGGAGAGCAAAGAAGAAAACAAAGGGGATTAAAACCCTGATAAGGCGCTCCATCGTCCCAAATATACCGGAACAACGGCTTGGTTGCCGCTGCCGTCTGAAGGAAACTTCATCTGCGCATAGGTTTATATTGATGTTCACCACTTTACCCTGAACAATAAATATAAACAAAAGTCACTTCTTTTTATGGTAAATCCAAAAATCATCGTCGGGAAGAAGCGATGAAAAACTGTAAGAAGCCTTTGTAGCCTCACTGGAAGTAGGAAAACTATCGAGCGCAACCACGAAAAAATTGCCGACCTTCCCTAAAAGCACGGGATGAAATCCCTTCGATTCCATCTTCGTCATATATGCTCCCGCGTTTTCAGCCGATTTGAAACTTCCTCCCACCAGATAGTACCAGTTTTCCGGGGAGGCATCTGCCGGCGGGTCAAGGTTCAGGGATGGGGTTGTTGGGGTGATCGTGTCTCCGGCAACCGGAGGAAGGGATTGCCCGGGTTGTTCCTGATCTGCCGGAGGCGGGTTCACTTCCGTGTGTTGTGTCCCTTTTTCGGAATTTTTCCGGCCGGGATTGAACAGCACAAAGAAGAGCAGCAACAGGAGCAGGCCACCACACAGTACCAGGGCAAGATTTCTTTTCCATTTTCCGGCCGGCGATACTTTCTCCTTCTCAATTTGCTTTTCAATACCGGGAGGGAGACCGGAGGAGGGGAGTTCCACCCTGCCAAGCCCGAAGGTATCGGGAAGAGGGAGAGTGGCCGCATCCGGGATGAATTCTGTCAGGCCATTTTTTTCCTTGAGTTTTCCGATATTTTCCAGATCAACGGTTTCTCCCCTGTGCAGACGGTAGGTTACCTCTTCGGCAAACTGTTCCACCAGAGCCTTGGCTCTTGTAAGCGTTATCTTTTCTTTCTGGGCAATGTATCCGGCTAGCATCCCGTCATTGACAGTCAGCCCGGGATTGAAAGAGAACCGCCGGGAGGGGGGAAGCAACGTCCGGCTTTTTTCTTCTAAAACTGCCGACTGGTACGTTGACATCAATGCCCCGATTCCCGGAATGATCACATACTCCTGTCTCTCTAATAAATCAGCCAAATATTTTGAAATGTTCACCCGCTTTTTTTTTACAAAAGTAATGAAAATCGGAGTATTCGGGAAGCCTATCTCGCAGGTGAAGAACCGGCTCACATTAATGCGGAACTGTGGCGCATGATCCCGGAAACTATTACATTTGCAATAAAAAAGATGGCACGGAAAATTCTGGTTACCGGCGGGACCGGATACATCGGTTCTCATACGGTGGTTGAGCTTCAGGAAGCAGGTTACGACGTGGTGGTGGTTGACGACCTTTCCAATTCAGGTATCGAGGTTCTGGATAATATTCAGAAGATCACCGGGAAAAAACCCGGATTTGAGAAGTTTAACTTCTCGGATGCCGTGGCAACCGATGAGTTTTTCAGCCGGCACAGTGATATTGAGGCAATCATTCATTTTGCTGCGTCCAAAGCAGTGGGTGAGTCGGTGAAGATACCGCTTCATTATTACCGCAACAACCTGGTATCGTTGCTGAACATTTTGGAATGCCAATTGAAGTATGGGATTTCTCCCATTGTATTTTCCTCTTCCTGCACCGTTTATGGCCAACCCGATAAACTGCCGGTGACAGAAGAAACACCCCGTAAGGAAGCTGAATCGCCCTATGGCAATACCAAGCGGGTGAATGAGGATATCCTCAGGGATGTCATTGCCGCCCATCCCCAACTTTGCGGGATTGCCCTCCGGTATTTTAACCCCATTGGCGCTCATCCTTCTGCTTTAATAGGGGAGTTGCCCTTGGGTGTACCCCAGAATCTGGTGCCTTTTATCACCCAGACGGCTGCGGGGATCAGGGAAGAGCTGAAAGTCTTCGGAAACGATTATGATACCCCCGACGGATCGGCCATCCGTGATTACATCAATGTGGTGGATCTGGCCAAAGCCCATGTGGTGGCTATTGAAAGGCTTCTGGAGGGCAAAAACAGGTCGGGCTATGAGGTGTTTAACCTGGGAACCGGAAACGGGAGCACCGTACTGGAAATCGTGAACGCTTTTGAAAGGGCAACGGGCGTCCGGCTCAATTATACGATTGTGGAACGCCGTCAGGGAGATATTGAAAAGATCTGGGCCGACACGACCCTAGCCAATCAGGAACTGGGATGGAAGGCTGAAAAAGGGCTGGATGAGACCTTGCTCTCAGCCTGGAACTGGGAAAAGATGATCAGGGGAGTTTAAGATAAAGTTGTCCGGCCTCCTTTGCTTTTCCGTAAAACCCTGCGCAAGCAATGGTGGCCAAAGGTTCACCGAAAGCGGGGTAGTTTTCCAGAATTGAAGAAAGTATTTTATAAATCACTTCGATATGAAAAATATTTTGATAACAGGTGGTGCCGGGTTTATCGGATCGCATCTGGTCCGCCTTTTCGTCAACAAGTACCCGCAATACCGTATTTTTAATTTAGACAAACTAACCTATGCCGGTAACCTGGCCAATCTGAAGGATGTGGAGGATATGCCGAACTACCAGTTTGTGAGGGGTGACATTGTGGACGACGAATTTATCAGGCAGTTGTTCATCCGGTATTCTTTCGACGGGGTAATCCATCTGGCTGCTGAATCCCATGTCGACCGTTCAATAGCCAATCCCACAGAATTTGTCTTCACCAATGTGATTGGCACGGTAAACCTGTTGAATGCTGCCCGTCACATCTGGAAAGAAAATTGGGAAGGCAAGCTCTTCTATCATGTGTCGACGGATGAAGTTTACGGGTCGCTGGGCGAAGAGGGTGTTTTCACCGAAGAGACCCGTTACGATCCCCACAGCCCCTATTCCGCTTCCAAAGCCAGTTCCGACCATTTTGTGCGGGCGTACCACGATACTTTCGGTTTGCCGGTGGTCATCTCCAATTGCTCCAACAATTACGGTTCATACCAGTTTCCGGAAAAGCTGCTTCCTCTTTTCATCCACAATATCAAAAACAACAAACCTCTCCCGGTATACGGGAAGGGAGAGAATGTACGCGACTGGCTCTGGGTTGAAGATCATGCCCGGGCCATTGACGTGATTTTCCACCGGGGGGTTGCTGGGCAGACCTATAATATTGGAGGGAATAATGAATGGAAGAACATCGATCTGATCAGGCTGATGTGTCGGATCATGGACGGGAAGCTTGGCAGGGAATCTGGAACCTCCGAAAAGCTGATTACCTACGTCAAGGACCGGGCAGGCCATGACCTTCGCTACGCCATCGACTCCTCCAAATTACAACGTGAGCTGGGATGGACACCTTCGCTCCGTTTTGAGGAAGGCCTTGAAAAAACCATTGACTGGTATCTCTCTAATGAAGCATGGCTCAACCAGGTGACCAGCGGCGATTACCTCCATTATTACGAGGAACAGTATATAAAACGATAAGGATAAACAGGAGGGTGGATTTACCGGTTTACCGGTATTTTTGCCGCTATCCGTTTAATCCCCCTGTTTGATTGGTCGACCCGATTCTCTGTTTACCGGTAAAATCACCCTTGTTTGCAGTTTTTATCTGTTTTTGGGCGCTCGGATGTGCAACATTTGCATCGTCAATGAGTCATTGGAGTGAACAGAAATAGAAAACGACACAAATAGATTAAAACAGAGAAGCCATGAAAACAAGAATTTTTTTAACTACACTTTTACTTTTTTCTACCCTTGCCATTTTTACAGGATCAGCAAAAGGAAAATATGCGGCAATAGTCACCTTAAATGAAACCGCAACCGAAGAGTCGTTGTTTTTGGAAAACTGGATGGTGAACGATTGTTACTGGAAATGTGCGGAGTTCAATTGTTTTTCGAGGGACTACGATTCATCTGCTAAACTGGAAGAATGGATGTCCGACATCACAGGATGGGAAGTGGCCGTGCTGACGCCTGTCACATCTGAAAATTCCCTGGCGCTTGAACCCTGGATGACCCGGAAGGCCTTATGGGATGTGTTTCCCCTGATGCAGGCTGAAACCGAGTCTGAACTGGTACTGGAACCCTGGATGATTAATCCGGAGAATTGGAGCGGAAAGGGGGCCTGCATGGCCAAAGCAAATAAATATATTGGCTGCATATACTCAGGAAAGAAAACGCAATTTTCATAGAGTAGTTTTAAGTTAATGTAAAAAAGGCTGTACCCGAAGGATGCAGTCTTTTTTTGTTTGTTTGTGCGAATGGACCAATCTGAGGAACTTGGAGGCTTTAAATCCTTTACAACGTAAAATCCTTGACTTGGATTATACGTAGTCCGGACCTTTCCTGATGAGCACGTCGTTGACGAACTGCCTGATTTGTTGTTCGTTATCGCGACGGCAAACCAGCAGGATGTCGTTTGATTCTACCACGATATACCCGTCGAGTCCTTCGATCACGGCTACCTTGTGGTCAGGGATGTTGATGATGCAGTTGTTCGAATTATAAACAAGCACATCGGGGCCGGTGATCACATTTTCCTGTTCGTCCTTTTCCTGGTTTTCGTACAGCGAACCCCAGGTCCCCAGGTCGGACCATCCGAAATCGGCAGTCAAAACATATACATTATCCGATTTTTCCATGATTCCGTAGTCGATCGAAATACCCATGCATTCCGAATAGATCTTTTTAATGAAGGCAGTTTCATCGGGGGTATTGTACAGGTGTTCCCCCTGGGCAAAGAGGGATGCCACTTCAGGGAGGTGAGTTTCAAGAGCAGTCAGTATGGTGGGAAGTGACCAGAGGAAAATCCCGGAATTCCAGAAGAATTCCCCACTTTCAAGGAAAATCTCCGCCATTTTAAGGTCGGGTTTCTCGGTAAAAGTCTTTACGTAATAGAGATTGTCGGGATATTCGTCACCTGCCTTATCTCCCGTCTGGATATAACCGTAGCCTGTTTCTGGCCGGGAGGGAAGAATGCCAAAGGTCAGCAAAGCTTTTGTGGAAGCCACAAATTCCAAGCCTTTGGTGACTTGCCTGATAAACTCCTCTTTCCTGAGAATCAGATGATCGGAGGGTGCAACGATGAGGTTGGCATTAGGATTGACAGCCTTGATTTTGTTGGCGGCATAAGCCATGCACGGAGCGGTATTGCGGCGCAAGGGCTCAGAAAGAACCTGTGCCGGAGAGAGGGCCGGGAGCTGCTCCAGCACCAGGGAGGTGTAATCGACACTGGTCACCACATAGAAATTTTCAGGTGGGATGATCGTCGAGAACCGGTCAAAAGCCTGCTGAAGAAGGGTTCTACCGGTTCCAAGGATGTCGAGGAACTGCTTAGGCATCGATTTCCGGCTTAAAGGCCAGAACCTTGATCCAATACCTCCGGCCATAATCACACAATAATTGTTGTTCATTTCTTAGGGTTTCTGCTGTTTCAAAATTATCCAAAATATTCGGATTTTTCCTGAAATTAGCCGCTCTGTTTCGGTTGATTTGTCAAACCTGCTGAAATGTTTTTCCGGAGGAAATTTAGTTTGTATTTTTAAGGAAATTTTTGGGGGTATGCCATGAACATTCTATATCATGTAGGAAGATATTTCTGGATGTTGGGAAAAGTCTTTTCCAAGCCGGAAAAGCACAAGATGTATGTGCGGCAGTTGTTTCATGAGATAGAAGGACTGGGTATCAATTCCGTGTGGATTGTGGTGATCATCTCCCTTTTCATCGGGGCTATCCTGACCATCCAGCTTGCTTATAACCTGATGAATCCGCTTTCCCCCAAGTATCTCATCGGTTTGGGTACCCGCGACACCCTTATCCTGGAATTTTCGTCGACCATCATGGCGCTTATCTTGGCCGGAAAAATCGGATCCAATATCACTTCCGAAATCGGGAGCATGAAGGTGACTGAGCAGATCGATTCCCTTGAGATCATGGGAGTCAACTCAGTGGGGTACCTCATTCTTCCCAAAATTATCGCTGTGGTATTCATCTTCCCTTTTTTGGCCATTCTGAGTATCTTTTTCGGCCTGTTGGGGGGGTTGATTGTAGGCCCCTTTATCGGAGTGGTGACCCTTACCGATTATATCGACGGGATTCGCTATCTTTTTGTTCCCTATTATGTTACTTTTACCCTTGTCAAGTCTTTGTTTTTTGGTTTTCTGGTAGCTTCGGTACCTGCCTATTACGGCTATTTCGTGCAGGGAGGGGCGCTGGAGGTGGGAAAAGCCAGCACGCAGGCTGTGGTGAACACCAACATCCTCATTCTGCTTGTCGATTTAATTTTAACCAGACTTTTACTTACATGATTGAAGTCAGGAACGTTACCAAGGTGTTTGACGGAAAGCCGGCCATCCGGAATATCTCCACCCGGTTCATGGAAGGGCAGACCAACCTGATCATCGGCCGGAGCGGTTCGGGAAAAACCGTGCTGCTGAAGTGTATATTGGGTTTGTTGGAGGTGGACGAAGGGCAGGTCCTGTATGATGGACGCAACATGACCGAAATGCCCCTGAAGGAACGAAAACTGATGCGCCGCGAGGTGGGAATGGTTTTCCAGGGAGGAGCGCTCTTCGACAGCCTCACGGTGGAACAAAATGTCAGATTTCCGCTCGACATGTTCACTGATTATACTTCAAGAGAGAAGAACAACCGCGTCAATTTTTGCCTTGAACATGTGAACATCTCCGGCGCACACAAGCTTTACCCCTCCGAGATCAGTGGAGGCATGCAGAAAAGGGTCGCCATTGCACGGGCTATCGCGCTGAACCCTAAGTATCTCTTTTGCGACGAGCCCAATTCGGGTCTTGATCCTGAGACGGCCACCCTGATCGATGATCTGATTCAGATGCTTACCCGTGAGTTTAAAATGACGACCATTATCAACACCCATGACATGAACTCCGTGATACAGATTGGCGAGAGTGTGTTGTTTATTCACCAGGGAGAGAAGCACTGGGAGGGCTCTAAAAATTCGATTCTGCAATCGGATAATCAAATCCTGGAGGATTTCATTTTTGCCAACAAGCTTTATGCCCTGATGAAAAAGGAAGGCCACCCATAACGGCCGGGTACCCCAATCTAAGCCTCACAAAACAGGGATTATCCCCGAATGTTGTTTTTCGGAGAGAGGGTAACCACCGGGACTACCATCTCTTCAAGTGAAATCCCTCCGTGTTGGAAGGTGTTGCTGTAATAATTCGCGAAATAGTTGTAGTTATTGGGGTAGACAAAAAAGTCGGTGTTTTGCGCGAAGATGTAACTGGTGCTTACATTCCGCGACGGGAGGAATACCTCGTGGGGATTTCCGATTTCAAAAACCTGCTTCGATTTATAATTCAGATTTCGCCCCAGCTTGTACCTCAGGTTGGTGTTGGTTTCGCGGTCGCCGATCACTTTGAGCGGATTATTCACCCTGATGGTCCCGTGATCGGTGGTGATCACCACCCTGACAGCCATTCCCGACAGGGTTTTCAACAGGTCGAGCAGCGAAGAGTGCATGAACCAGCTCAGGGTTAGGGAACGGTAAGCTTTTTCGTCGGAGGCCAATTCCCTGATCATATCCATTTCCGTCCGGGCATGGGAGATCATATCTACAAAATTGAAGACCAACACCGACAGGTCGCTGTCACGGATACTGCGTAGGGTGTCGGAGAGCTTTTTTCCGCTTTTGAAGTTAGAAACTTTGTCGAAAAAAAGTTTCTCCTTTCTGCCCAGTCTGTTCATCTGTTTCTGAAGGAGTTCCTCTTCATGCTGGTTTTTGTTCCCTTCGTTGTCATCAAACTCCCACATCAATGGGTATATTTTTTCAATTTCCGAAGGCATCAGGCCTGCGAAAATGGAGTTGCGGGCGTACATGGTTGCAGTGGGCAGTATGCTGAAATAGAGCGCTTCTTCGTCGATGATGAAATATTCGCTAATGATGGGGCTGATCATTTTCCATTGATCAAACCGCAGGTTGTCAATCAGTAGCACAAAAACCTTTTCACCGTTTTGCAGCTTCGGGAAGACTTTTTGCCGAAACAGGTCGGTCGACATCAGGGGTCTTTCCCCCAGAGGTTTTCCGAACCAGCTTGCATAGTTCTCTTTCACAAACCTGAAGAAAGCCTGATTAGCCTCATTTTTCTGCATAACCAGCACTTCATCCATGGCCTTATCGTCCGAAGTGCTCAGTTCTAGTTCCCAGTAAACCAGGGTCCGGTATATGTCGATCCATTCCTCGCTGGAGAGCCGGTTGCTCAACCGGCTTCCGATCTGATTAAATTCAGTTTGGTAAACCGAAGTAGTCTGTTCGGTAATCAGTCGCTTTTTTTCGATGTTCTTTTTCAGGGAGAGGAGTATCTGCCGCGGATTGACCGGTTTGATCAAATAATCAGAGATTTTTGAGCCAATGGCTTCGTCCATTATGCTCTCCTCTTCGTTTTTCGTGATCATCACCACCGGTACGTGGGGGACAACCGTTTTGATTCGCGCCAGGGTTTCAAGGCCGCTGAGCCCAGGCATGTTTTCATCAAGAAAGATGATGTCATAGTAATTTTTCTTGACCAGGTCCAGTGCGTCTGATCCATTGGTAGCCGTATCCACGTTGTATCCCTTCTCCTTCAGGAAAATGATATGCGGGCGCAGTAAGTCGATTTCGTCGTCGGTCCAGAGAATCGCTATTTTTCTCATTGGGGTGCTTTTACTGAAGGTCAAGATAACAAAAATCGTGTGAAACCCAGGTCAGTTAACAAACTTTAACCTGGATCGGTGTGGAAGGTTATTCCCTGTTGGGATAGACGATCCGATAGAATTCGAGGTATTCGGCAATATTCTTCCGGTCTAAGAAGAGGTTGAAATTCTCCGGGGTAATGATCAGGGTACGAAAGCTGCTGCTTCCCAATGGCGTAAACAAGGAGCGGTTGTTGACGATTTCCCGCAGGTAGCTCACAGCGGTAAGGTTATCGGGCAAACCTGAAATTTTGATGATGGTGCGAAAGTTATCCAGGGCCTGCTCTTCAGTTACCAGTCCTGCCGTGGGAAATTTCTGCGTGTTAAATTCCTTTATTCCGGAAATCACTTCCGATTTTCCGGCGTCGTCCGATGGAACAATGAGCAGAAACAGATGGGATTGTTTTACCTGAGAAGAGTAGGGGCCACTGTAGGCAGCCTGACTTACCGGGGGAGTGGCCACAGCGGGAGTTTCAGCTTTCACGCCTGAGGCAGGTGAAGTTTGGGTGGGAGTTCCCGTGCGGGATTCACCGCTTCGCTGAAGGTAAAACTCTCTGAAAAAATTCAAGTATCCGTCCACGTCTCCCTTTTCGAGCAGCAGACCCAGGTTGTTTCCTGTGATCAGGAAATTGCGGTATGTAATCTGACCCAGACTTCTGAAGAGGTTCCTTTCAAGGATGACCTTGCGGAAATAGGAGAGACCTTCGGCATATCCAGGGAGTCCCTGAACAACCATATACTGGTAGTCGCCACCCTGTTTAATTTGCAGGGCAAGGTTCATCACCCTGAAATTGTCGCGGTTGAAATCAGCAAACTGGGTGAGCATCGTCCTGAGGGAGAAGTTTTTGTCTTTGACGGCCACGACAAAGTTCTGGGAGGTGTCAATGACATTGGAATAAAAACCTTTAGAGCCCGGAACGTCAACCGTGACGAATTTTCCTCTCTCCTTCAGCACTTCATCTTCCTGCTGTGCCCGGGCCATCAACTCTTCGGGGCTGATTTCGGGCGCACCCTTCTCTTCGAAGTCGGGTCCGATGAAACGGCTGTAGTTACGGAGAAAGAACTTCAGGTAATCGGTTGTCGATTTTTCAGAAAGGATCTGCCGGTAATTGGTGGAGGAGGCGATAAAATTGAAATAATCAACATTCCGGAGCGTTCGGAAGACCTCAGGCTGCCGGATTATTGCCCGGAAGTAAATCAGTCCCTGTTCCTTGTTGGTGAGTGAACGGACCAACAACAGGTTGGTGGCACCGTCAAGGCTCTCCTCTTCAATGTCAAAGTCGATTTTGGCGTAATGGTCTAAGTTATAGCCGGCAATATCGAATTTAAGCCTGTTGATGTCGATGCCGGCATTTCTGGGATAGGCAACCACAAAATAGTGGAGAAGATCTTCCTCGTAACTGAATTTTCCTCCGAATTCATCATTTTCGGGTTGATTTCCCGGTTGCATTTCGTAGTTCCTGATTTCATCGTGAAGATATCCCATTTCGACCAGTTTACGGTAGTCGGTAAGGGTACTGTCTTCGATCAGGGTGAGGATCTCCCTGGCAAGGCTTGCCGGTTCAGCGTCGGAATAGGCACGGATGTAACTTCGCAATCCTTCACCGAATTGTTGCATATCCGACTGTGTCCCTGATGATACGGTGCCGATGAAATCAATTTTTGCCAGAAGGAGGCTGTCGGGCTCCAGCTTTTTCATGGTCTGGGTCAGGGGGATGACCTCACGGTATCTTCCCGATTTATAATCTCTGAAGGCATCCTGGTAAAGCCGGTTCAGGCTGTCGGTCCGTACTTGGAGATCGTGGAAGAAGTTGGGATTCTGCAAGTATCTTGCATATTTGCTTTCCGGGAAACGACTGATAATCAGATCGCGATAGGCTGCTGCTTTTGCCGCATCACCGGTCAGTTCATACAGGTCGTACAATTCGAACCATACCTGCAACAGGTATATATTGTCGGGATAACGCTGGTTGAGATCTTCGTAAGATTCGGCCGACCTGGGATAGTCGCTGAAATCGGATTTATAGATTCGTCCGGCATTGTAGAGGGCATTCTTGATTTTTTCGTGCGAAAGGTTCATCAGGGAGTCGGTAAGGGGCAGATCCTGGGTGTAGAAGCTCCTCTCAAGCGGGTCAACCACGCGTATGGCAGCCTTGACAGAGTCAGCCAGCTCTGCCAGTTCATCCATTTCGTCAAGCGGGACGGTCGCCTTATTAAGCCGGCGCCAGTTGTCCTCCAGTTTACGGCGGCCCCATCTCTGCTGGAATTGTGCTTTCCCGTAAGAGACCGTCTGGGGATTGTAAAAATACCATCCTCCTCCTTCGTCCGAGCGACCCAGGCCGAACCGGTATTCGTTTGCCTGGTAGTAACCCCTTTCCGATTGCTGCTGGGTGGCAATGAGTTCAGCTTCGCGCTGTTTTTCCTGTTCCCGTGCAATCCATTTGTCAATGAGCGCTTCACGCTCCTTTTCCGGCATAAGGGCCAGTTTTTGGAGACTGTCCTGAACTTCAATTGTAGTGAGGTTTTCCACCAGGCGGGTCAGGCTTTTATACCTTTCGTTCAGTTTGTCGTAATCGGGATACTCTTCCCCGATGACGATCATGGCGCTGTCGTAATAGGCCTGGGCTTCGCGGTAATCGGGTTCCTCAAAATAGATGTCGGCAAGGGTAATGGACGAGAGCGCCAACTGATAGGTGTTGTCTACACTCGAGGATACCGATTTCCTATAGTTTTCGATTGCCGCTTTCCGGTCACCCTCCTTGTACAGTATGTTGGCCAGCGCAAAATAGATCTGGTCGCGGAATTCCACATTTTTCTCGTCGCGCAGCATCTTTCGGAGCTCTTTTTTTGTTTTTTCGGGGTCACCTTGGCCCGAAAAAATCCCTGCTGCATTGATCCAGGCATTGAAGGCCATCTTAAAGGGAGGGTTAAATTTCCTCACAGCCAGGAAGGCATTCCTGGCCTTCTCTTCATTTCCCGTTTCCCGGTATAATTGGGCCACAATATATTGAATCCGCGCCTTCTCTTTCCGGTCAGAACTCTTTTTCAGGCAGATGTCCAGGTATTTGATGCTCTCGGGATAATCCTTCTGTTTCATGTAATGGTCGGCAGTGACCTTGGCCAACTCCTTCTCCAGTTTCCGGGGAAACGACTTGTCGGACTGAAGCAGTTGAATGATTTCCATCGCCTCGGAAAAGCGGTCAAGCTCATTGTAACTCCTGATGAGCCACACCATGGCATCGTACCGGATCTTCTCATCAGGGAATTTCCGGAGGATCAGGGAGAAATTTTCTGCCGCAGCGCTGAAATTGTGCTGGTAGAAGAAGCCCTGCCCCATCAGCAGATAACAGTCGTCGATCCATTTATTGAACTCTTCCTTGCTTGCAAACTGCTGGTATGCTTTGGTTCTGAGCCTTTGCCTTTTAGGTTTTTTGGTAATGGAATGAATCTGGATGGTTTTACTCCCTTTCATCACGGCATTGTCCATGTCGGCGCGGGCCACATTACCGGCTGCCGGATAACTTTCCCTGTAAAGGGGAAGGATGTGGGTAAAATCATCCTCCACACTTTTGTTGATGCGTTCAATGCCTGCCTTGAGACTCTCTTTTCCGTTGAAATGGATGTTGTATTTCGAAGTAAGGTTATGGTATGCCCTTGATGCCCTGGTGTTTTTTTCTGTGGAGCACCCGGAAAAGAAACCTGCCACAATCAGCAGCAGTGCAGTATGTACAAAAGCCTTCTTCAATCAGATTCTTGAATTAACAGTAGTTTAAACTCTGTTGGCCGGAAAATATTGCCCGGCACAACCGGAAAAACCCAGTAAAAGAAAAGGCGCAATTTATGAAAAAAGTCGCTCTTATTTCCGGGTGATAATCACTTTCCGGGTAGGGTCGAAGGAAGTATTGCGCCTTTCAGTTTCTTCGGCCACCCTGTGGGCAAGTTCAGCAAATGCCATTCCGGTAACCGAATCGGGTTTGGCTGCGGAGGGAATACCTTCGTCGCCCCCTTCGCGGATGCTCTGAACCAGCGGGATCTGACCCAGCAATACCAGTCCCAGTTCATCGGCAAGCAGTTTTCCCCCGTCTTTCCCGAAAATGTAATATTTGTTGCCGGGGAGTTCCGCGGGAGTAAACCACGACATGTTCTCAATTAGCCCCAGTACCGGCACATCGATCGATTTGTTCCGGAACATGTTGACCCCCTTGATCACATCAACGAGGGCCACTTCCTGGGGAGTGGTTACGATTATGGCTGCTGTAACAGGGACGGTCTGAACCAGGGTCAGGTGAATATCGGAGGTGCCTGGAGGAAGGTCGATAAGCAGGTAGTCGAGTTCTCCCCAGTCCCCGTCGGCGATAAGTTGTTTCAGTGCGTTGGATGCCATGGGGCCTCGCCATATCAGCGCATTTTCGGGCGCCACAAAGAATCCGATTGAAAGAAACTTAACACCATATTTGGAAACAGGTACAATCAGGTCGCGGTTTCCTTCTTTCCGGGATTCGGGACGGACATCTTCAGTTCCGAACATTTTGGGAATGGATGGCCCGAAAATGTCGGCGTCGACCAGACCTACCCGAGCTCCGTCGGCAGCCAGAGCTACTGCCAAGTTGACAGCCACGGTCGATTTACCTACGCCTCCTTTGCCGGAGGCCACCGCAATGATGTTTTTCACACCGGGTAAGAGGGGCCGCTCCATATCGTGGATGAATTTCACCGCGATGCGTCCTTTTATGTCGACTCCGGGTCCCAGGTTCCGGAGAAGGGCTTCTTCGGCAGCTTCCACCACCGTAGCGATGGCCGGATCGTCGGAACGCTGGAATACCAGCGAAAAACTGACCTGTTGGCCTGCAATTCTGATTTCCTGAACCATGTTCAGCGATACGATATCTTTATCTCCTCCCGGAAAAATGACGCTGCGCAATGCATCTGTCACATTTTTGGGGACAATCATTTTTTTTGGTATTCCTTGCATGTTGACTTTATTATTTACAGGTGACGTTGTTTCTCAAATCCAGTCATTCGCTCTCTCTTTCTCCTGCTGGATGGGCCGAGACCGGCTGATATCCGTCGGCATGAATGCCCAATTCTTTTGCCGGGTCCCAGAATTTTTCCTGAAAACCCGTAATCTGGTCGTTTTCAATGACGATTCCTTCACTTTCGAGTAATTCCTGCATGGTGGAAGGGGTATCAAAGTGGTGTTTGCCTGTCAGCAGGCCATTCCGGTTCACTACCCGGTGGGCCGGAATCGGTTCAGGGGCGTGGCGCGATGCATTCATAGCCCATCCGACCATCCGCGCTGCTCCCCGGCATCCCGTCACTGCGGCAATGGCTCCGTAAGTAGTGACCCTGCCAGGAGGGATTTGCCTGACAATATCGTATATCTGCTGATAGGATTCGACCATGTTATTCAGTTGCGGGCACTTCGCCCAAAGCTACGGTAAGTGTCCTTTTCAAATTCTTCTTCCGGTTCCTGCAGATCCGTATCCGGGTTCATCCTGAATGAAAGGTATTTGACCGGAATTCCCCGCTCAACCCATTGCTTCTCGTAAAAAGTCCTGATCGACAGGATCTCGTCGGCGATCCCCGAGGCATAAAGGTCACCGGTTTGCCTTACAATGGTAAGGCGGTTCAGCCGGGCAAGGGCCACCGTGTAATTGTACAGGAATGCCGAGTCGGTCTTGAGGTGGATCATTCCCCCGGGCTTGAGAAAGGAAGCGTAAAGATTCAGAAATCCGGTGGAGGTAAGCCGTTTGCGGCAGTTTTTCATCTGCGGATCGGGAAAGGTGAGCCATATCGCTTCCACTTCACCCGGGCCGAAAAGATAGCCGCTGTTCTCGATTTTTGTCCTGACAAATGCCACGTTCCCCAACCCCTTCTCCAAGGCATACTTTGCACCGGTATACATTCGGGCGCCTTTGATGTCGATGCCGATAAAATTCAAACCGGGAAATTTTTCTGCCAGGGTCACACTGTATTCTCCTTTTCCACAACCCATCTCCACGACCAGGGAATTGGAATTGCCGAAAAAAGAGCCTCCCCAATCTCCTTTGAGGGGAAATCCTCTGGAATGCAGCTCTTGCCAGGTGGGCTGGAATACATTCCTGAAATGCTCCATTTCGGCAAATTTGACCAGTTTGTTCTTCCCCATGCCTGCCCGGTTAATTTATTTTCTCGACCCTGATTCCTATGTCGGTAATCCCTTTAAGCTGGGCAGGCCGCATGCCATGTTTGAGATGGATGGTGTATTCTCCTGATTCCGGGAAGAAGACGTTTCTTCGGAAAATAATCCGGTTATCGTAAATCCCTGAAAAACCACGGCCTATCCATTTTCCTGACGGTTCGGCGAGCACTATCTGAACCGTGTCGGTAACGGTTTCACCCTTTGGGGAAGCAATGGTCACAAAAAGCCAGAGATTGCTGAATGCATAGGAATTGTCGTTCCTGACGTTGAACCAGATATTGTGGTTTTGGGTACTCCTGGCAATGTTGAAAGTGAAGGAAAAGACCGAATCGGCATCCCAGGTGGCATTCCTGACCGGATGGTACTGGTCAGTGACTTTCCCCGGATCGCAAGAAACCGCACTCCACAGCAGAAGAAAGATAAGCCCGGAATTAACCAGCCCGGATTTCATTGCAGGCCCCTCCTGAAATTGGATTTCCTGGGATTTTTCTTTCTTTTCCGGTTTCCTTCGGCTTTGTCGAAGCGGTTGATACTTTCCTGCCCTGCCATATTTTGGAAAGTTTCCTGGGTATTCTGGATTGGCTGCTGGGATTCCACCAAAATTTTGTCGACGCGTTTTCCTGAGTGATTCAGCCGGAGTATCTCCTTAACCCGGGCAACGGGGATGGGTACCAGTGAAGAGGCTGCATCGCCGTTTTGCTGCGAATACCAGTAGATTCCACCCAGGATATCGGCTTTCTGAAAAATGAATCTTCCCTTTTCCGTTTCCAGGGGAATATTGGTGGGCGGAAAATCGCGCTGGGCATCAAGATAAATATCGACTTCAAAGTTGAGACAGCATTTAAGTTTTCCGCACTGCCCGGCCAGTTTCTGGGGATTCATCGAAAGATCCTGGTAACGTGCTGAATTGGTGGTGACGGAAATAAAGCTGCTGATCCAGGTAGAGCAGCAGAGCTCTCTTCCACAGGGGCCAATGCCGCCGATCCGGCCGGCTTCCTGGCGTGCCCCGATTTGTTTCATCTCGATCCGGATATGAAACTGGTCAGCCAGGATTTTGATAAGCTGGCGAAAATCGACCCGCTCATCGGCGATATAGTAAAATATAGCCTTGGTCTTGTCGCCCTGGTATTCG
>CAZLDP010000003.1:0-28684 GCA_964558145.1 uncultured Prolixibacteraceae bacterium
GTCTATGAGGAGGGATTGTACGTGTCGTTAACCTCTCCCGGAAAAGAAGCCATCGTAAACAGGGACAACTCTTTTACCATCGCCGCCAACTCATCGTATGATGCCGCCCTGAAGCTGAGAAGCGGCACCTTACAACTGGCTGCGGCCACCGGGAAAACCATCAGTGTGCAGCATGCCTTCTCCGAAAGCGGCTGGAAATGGATTGTGGCGGAAGCCTCCGCCAACGGGCAGACAGCAAAGGACTCTGTCAGGGTGTTTGTGAAGGAACCTGTCGTTACCCAAATCATGCCGGCGGCTTATCGCAGAGGAATCAACTATACGGGTGACCATTCGGCAGCCCTGGTGCTCTGGGCTCCCTTCAAACAGCATGTCTTCGTAGTGGGTGATTTCAACGGATGGGAACTCAGCAACAGTTTCCAGATGAAAAAAGAGGGCGATTTTTTCTGGATCGGGATCAACGGGTTAACGAAAGGAGAGCCTTATGTGTTCCAATACCTGATCGACGGGCAGATCCGTATCGCTGATCCGTACACGGAGCAGACCTGCGATCCCAATGACCGGTATATCTCCGCGGCGACCTATCCGGGATTGCCTGCTTATCCCACCGGCAAGGCGGAAGGGGTGGCTTCGGTGCTTCAGACCGGGCAACCGGCTTATAACTGGGAGATCGCTTCATTTACGCCTCCTGCAACAGACAGGCTTGTCATTTATGAAATGCTGATCCGCGACTTCACCACTGACCACACTTACCGGTCGGTCACCGAGAAACTCGGTTATCTTGAAGAACTGGGTGTAAACGTGCTGGAGCTGATGCCGGTCAATGAGTTTGAGGGGAACCTCAGTTGGGGTTACAATCCCTCATTCTATTTTGCACCGGATAAGTACTACGGGCATAAAAACGAACTGAAGAAACTGATCGACGAAGCCCACAAAAGAGGGATGGCGGTCGTTATCGACATGGTGCTGAATCACAGTTACGGGCAGAGTCCTCTGGTAAAAATGTACTGGAACAGTGTGCTGAACCGGCCGGCGGATAACAACCCCTGGTACCGGGCACAGCATAATTTCCAGAATCCTTCTGCCCAATGGGGGTACGACTTCAATCACGACAGCACGGCTACCCGCCAGTTGGTCGACAGTATCAACAGCTTCTGGATGAAAGAGTACAAGGTCGACGGTTTCCGGTTCGACTTTACAAAAGGATTTTCGAACAAGAGCTATGCGGCCGACAGTTGGGGAAACGACTATGATCCGGCACGCATTTTCAATCTGAAAAGGATGGCCGATGAAATCCGGAAGCGCAAACCCGGAGCCTTGGTGATTTTTGAACATCTCTCGGGCAATACCGAAGAGATGGAGTTAGCCAACCATGGGATCCTGCTCTGGGGAAAAATGAGCGACAAGTATTACGAGGGAGCCATGGGATACAATGAAAGCGGAAAATCGGACCTTTCGCAAGGAATTTATTCGGTGCGCGGGTGGCAGAAACCCCACCTGGTCTCCTATATCGAAAGTCATGATGAAGAAAGGTTGATGTATAAATGTTTGCAGTTCGGCAAAACTGAGGGGAGTTACAGTACGAATGTATTGGGTACCGCCCTTGATCGGGCTGGTTTGAGCGCCCTGTTCCTGGTTCCCTTGCCCGGGCCGAAAATGATCTGGCAATTCGGCGAATTAGGCTACGATTTTTCCATCAATACCTGCACCAATACCAGTCTGGTGAGGGACTCCTGTCGTCTAACCCCCAAACCGGCAGGGTGGAACTTTTTCGAGAATGACGACCGGAAGGATTTATACAAAACCTATGGCAGGCTTAACTATTTAAAAACCAATTACGATGAGTTTTCATCGGCATCCACCTATACGGGCAGTCTTGGCGGTGAAGTGAAATGGTACAGGTTGTCAAACGGGAGCAACCATGTGGTGGCGGTGGGGAATTTTGCCACCTCGGCGAAAACGGCCAATCCGGGATTTCCGGTCACCGGCAGTTGGTACGACTATTTTGGAGGGAACAGCTTTGCGGTCAACACCTTGTCGCAGGAGGTGCCGCTGGCTCCGGGTGAATTCAGACTTTTTTCGACACGGAAGTTCGCTGATCCTTTTGACCTCAGTCCATCGGCTGAAATACGGCAAAGAGCCGGTGAACTGGTCATCTATCCCAATCCGGTCAGCGAACGGCTTTTCCTCCGGTCGGGCGACTACCTTGGAATGGTTTCGATCAGGGATATCTCGGGTCAATTGGTTTTCTTGGGCGATTTTCAGAAAGTGAACGAAGCAGAAATCAGCCTGGGGAAGCTTGCTCCCGGAATCTATTTGGTTAGCGCAGGAAATGGCCGGAGCCTGACGACCGTTAAAATTGTGGTGAATTAGGAGACTCTTCCAAACCTAAACAAGGATCACTGGATCAGGAGAATCCCTATTTTTTCTATTTTAGTGCAGAAACTTTAGCGGCAATGGATTCCACTTTCCGGAACACCCTGAAGAAATTTCCGCCCCATATTTTACGGATATCTTTTTCGGAATAGCCGCGGGCAAGAAGTTCCCGTGTGATGGCGGGGAATTCGCTGACGTCGCTACAACCCGAAAGACCCCCGCCTCCGTCGAAGTCGCTGCCGATTCCCACATGGTTGATACCAACCAGGCGGACTACGTGGTCGATATGGTCGACATAATCGGCCACTGAGGGCAGATCTTTGGGGTATTTCATTCTGAGGGCTGCCCATTCCTTCCTGAACTGCAACCTGCCCGCTTCAGAGAGGGTATCCTGTATCGCCTCATACCTGGCTCTCATCTCCTGTTCCAGTGAGGTGCGGGGGTTGGCCGGGTCGGGATCTTTCACGTATTCATCGAGAAGACAGATCTGGATAACGCCCCCATTGCGAGCCAGCGCCCTGATCATTGGGTCGCTCATGTTGCGGTTGTGACGGGCCAATGCCCTTGCGCTGCTGTGTGAGGCAATCACAGGAGCCAGGCTCAGGGAGATCACGTCATAAAACGACTTGTCGGAGATGTGGGAAACGTCAATGATCATTCCCAGTCGGTTCATTTCCATCACCACTTCCCTGCCAAAAGAGCTCAATCCGTTGTGTTCGGACGGAAGCCGGTCGGAAGAGGAGTCGCAGATGTCGTTATGCCGGGAGTGGCAGAGGGTGATGTAGCGGATTCCATTATTGTAGAATTCTTCCACGCGACGGATATCCTTCCCCAGGGGAAAGCCGTTTTCCATGCCCAGGTAGATGGCTCTTTTGCCTTGTTTTTCGATGCGGGCGGCATCGGCTGAAGTCAGGGCAATTTCGGCCATCTCGGGATACCGGCTAACGGCAGCCCGTGTCGAATCGGTCATGCGGCGGGCCAGTTGGTAAGCCTCCTCATAACTGGCAGTTGTTCTCTTTTTCTGGCCGGTGAAAATAGCAAAGAACATCACGTCGAGGCCTCCCTCTTTCATCCGGGGCAGGTCTACTTTCCCCGTGGAATTATGCCGGCCGATGTCGTAACCCTGTTTCAGAATGTTCATGGGGGTATCGCAGTGCGTATCGACGGTGAGCGCTTCATGGTGTACTTCCATGACCCGCTTGGGTGTCAGATTTTTACTGCTTTGGGCAGAATTACGTCCTGGTACCAACACCAGAAGGGCCACTGCGATCGGGATCGCTGTAAAGGATGAACCACTCATGGTTTCAGGTATTTTGTCCATTATTTTCACCTGTGATTTTACGGGCTATAGCAGGCAGGTCCTTGCCGTCGAAATTGCCGGAACTCATCAGCAGCAGGTTGCAATCCTCCCACACTTTGGCAACGAGTTCGGTAAAGAGGGCTTCCGAATCGGTGGTTACCCGAAGGCCTGTTTTTCCGAATCCCTCAAACACCATTTCCGGGGTAATTGGTTCCAATTTCTTGTGTTCCACGGTATGGGGGTTGAAATAGACGTAAGCTTCGTCGGCAGCATCCATGGTGTGGCGGTAGTGGGGGAGGAACTCCTTTTTCAAGGAACTGAAGGTGTGGAGTTCCATGCAGGCTACGAGTCTCCGGCCGGGATAGTGGTTTTTGACGGCTTTGACGGTGGCTGCCAGTTTGGAGGGGGAGTGGGCAAAATCGCGAAAAACGGCAGTGGTGTTGTTTCCGGCCAGCAATTCCAGTCGGCGCGCAGCGCCCGTAAAGGAGGAGATGGCCTGGTAAAAAAGGTCGTCACTGACCCCCAGCGAACGGCATACCGCCAAAGCAGCCGAGAGGTTCCGGAGGTTGTGCTCCCCGAAAATGTTCAGTTTCACGCGCTTATCGCCCCGGAGCAGGAAGGTTTCCCCTCCAGTGGTTTCTGCAGGATGGGCGGAGTAAGCCGTAGCGGTGAGGTGGGTTTGAGAGGCGGCGATCTTCCTCAGGTGCGGATCTTCCTCATCGTAAAAGAGTTGCCCCCCCGGTTCGATCAGTTCCGCAAACCGCCGGAACTGATCCACATAATCCTCAAAGGTGGGGAAGACATTGATATGGTCCCATGCAATTCCGCTTAGTACGGCGATGTGCGGATGGTACAGATGGAATTTAGGCCGCGGATCGGAAGGGGAGGAGAGATATTCATCACCCTCGAAGACGGCGACCGGGGCCTCTTCGCTTAACCCCACCATGGTGTCGAACCCTTCAAGTTGTGCTCCTACCATGTAATCGAAGAGCAGTCCGCTTTCGCGCAGTACATGCATGATCATCGAGGTGATGGTCGTTTTGCCATGGCTGCCGCCAATAACCACCCGGATCTTGTCGCGGGTTTGTTCATAAAGAAATTCGGGGTACGAAAAGATTTTCAGACCCAGTTCCTGAGCCCTGAGGAGTTCGGGATTCTCCTTCCGGGCATGCATGCCCAGAACGACGGCATCAAGATCAGGGGTGATTTTCGCAGGAAACCATCCTGCCGCTTCGGGCAAAAGGCCGCAAACCGCAAGCCTGCTTTTAGAGGGTTCCACAATTTCGTCATCCGAACCCGACACCCTATATCCTTTTTTGTGGAGGGCCAGCGCCAGGTTGTGCATGGCGCTTCCTCCAATGGCGATGAAATGGATCTTCATTGTTTAACGCCTTTCACTTTCATGCGCAAAGAAAAGAGATTTTCCGATGCAGTGATAAAAAGGGTTTCCCGGTCGGGCCCTCCGAATGTAACGTTGGCGCTCCAGCGTGCATCAATGGAGATGTGATTAATCTGTTCTCCTTTTTTGTTAAAAACAGTCACCCCTTTGCCTGTAAGATAGACATTCCCCTTGTTGTCGATGGTCATGCCATCGGAGCCCATGGGGGCAAACAGGGTTTTTCCGGTAAGGCTGCCGTCTTTCCCGATGATATAGCGATAGGTCTTTCCGGCTTTAAGATCGGCCACATACAAGATTTTGCCATCGGGGGTGCCGATGATTCCGTTGGGTTGAACCAGGTCGGTAGCAACTGCTACCGGCTCTGAACTGCCCGGGGCCAGATAATAGACATGCTGTCCCTCTTGCTGCATGGTGGCATCCCTGCTGGTCCACCAGGTGCGGACATAGAGCGGATCGGTAAAGTAAAGGCCGCCGTCGGGCCTTATCCACAGGTCGTTGGGGCCGTTTAGCCTTTTACCGTTATGACCTTTTACCAATACCTTCCTCTCCCCGTTGGGGGAAATACTCCATAACTCGTTTTCCTCATCGGAACAGGAGAGGAGATTTCCCTTCCGGTCGAAATAGAGACCGTTGGCCCTGCCGCAATCTGCGCAGAATTCTTCCAGCCTGCCTTCGACAGTCCATATCATGATTTTGTTGTTGGGTTGATCGGTAAAATAGACATTGCCGTTTTTATCGGCTGCGGGTCCTTCAGTAAAACCAAAATTTCCGGCCAGCTTTACGGGATGAGCGCCCGCGGCAATGATACTTTGATTTTTTCTTGCCGAAAGCTGGACTGCTGAAAGAATCAGCAAAATAAGGAAGATAGCTTTGTTTTTCATCTTTTTTGTGGTTATTGTTTTCACCAGGGCTCCGTCGACCGGGGTGCGGAAGCCATTGGCGAAAGAATTTTACGGTGGGTATATTTCGATGTGTAAGAGGTACTGTTGTGGTCCCTGTTCATCTTGCTGAAATGGTCATCCCAACTGATTAGGGCGCCCGATGTGCTCTCCCCCTTAAGCGTCAGCAGGGTATTGCAAGCCGGTACCAGCACCTTCTTCCTGTAAATCCCGTTTTTGATGAAGATGACGATCCGTTGGAAGAGGAAGGCTTTAGCCGCATCAATGGCTGCCTGAACCGTGGTGCAATCCCCGATTCCGTTCTTTGCCACAGGGATTAACACCCTGTTCTTTGCCACGGAACTCAGACCCGGAAAGGTTCGCTGACCGCATCCGGCCAGGAGGGCAAGTAAAAGAAGGGACAGCACCTTTTGCATGCATTCAAGGTTTAGCTTTATTCAAAAACCGGGAACTTTAAATTTGCAGGTCTAAAATTAATCTAAAAATCAGGATTTCCTGCCGTGGTCATAGTTACAAAAACTGGAATTGAAATTGTTTCAGTATATTCACCACCTGTAAAAATATAAAAAACAGATGAAGAGATCATTTTTATTACTGACCGGAGCCCTGCTGCTCATGGTGACACTTTCTGCTGAAGGTACAGAAAAAGGGTATAAAAAGATTTTTAACGGAAAGGACCTCAGCGGATGGGTCATTCACGGGACCGAGAAATGGTATGTTCAGGACAAGCTCCTGGTTTGTGAAAGTGGCCCGGATAAGAAGTACGGATATCTTTCCACTGAAAAGGAGTACTACAATTTTGAAGTGGAACTGGAATTCAAGCAGGAAGCCAACGGGAATAGCGGTGTTTTCTTCCGTTCGACCTTTCAGGGGACCAAAGTTTCGGGATGGCAGGTGGAAGTGGCTCCACCCAATCATGATACAGGCGGCATTTATGAATCCTACGGACGAGGATGGCTGGCAAAGATTCCCGACGAGAAGGAGAATATTCTGAAGATGGAGGAATGGAACAGTCTGAAGATCCGTGCAGTGGATGGCCGTATCACCACCTGGCTCAACGGGATCGAGATGGTCGATCTGACCGATGAAAAGATCGCCCGCGGGAAAGGTGCCCTTGCCTTACAGATCCACGATGGGGGCGGCATCAAGGTTCTCTGGCGCAATATCCGGGTCAGGGAACTCTGATTTGCTGATGACACCCTTTAAGGACTAAGGTAGAGCGAGTGGGTGAGCCACTGAGAGGCAACACCCGCTATTCTATATTTCCACAACTTATAAATGGCATGTAGTGCCATTCAATCTGTTCGCGGCCTTTCAAAACCTCCAGGTGATTTTCCCGCTGATCATCCGGGGCGGACCGGGGATAAAGGTGGGTACACCGAAGAGGGTTCCTGTATTTCCTGCGCTGATCACGTATTTTTCTTCCAAAAGGTTGGTTCCTGACACGGAGAAGGTCACCCTCGGATTGGTGAGGATCACCCCGGCATGGCCGTTGAGGGTGCCATAGGCTTCCTGGTCAAGTCCTGGGGTGTTGGCATCTTCGAACCAGACATGGCTTTGCCAACTCAGGGAGGGAACGGCAAAAAGCCATACGCCCCTGATCAGGGGGAAGCGGGCATCCAGTCCGGCCGTAAAACTGTGTTCCGGAGTAAGCCGGAAGTGGTTAGCAGCGTATTCCTGGGCGTTGCCCCGGCTGTCAAGGCTGTCGAAGCGGGCGTGGATAAAGCTGTAATTGCCAAAAAGAGAGAGTGGGCGAAGCAGCGCCAGCCGTGCTGAGGCTTCTACCCCGTAGGAGGTGGCTTTGCCGGCATCCTTTACCAGGTATTTATTCCCCTCCCAGGCATTGGTCTGGAAATTACTGAACAGTTGAAAAAATGCGGTAGCATCGAGCCAGAAGCGGCTTCCCAGGGCGCTTTTGAAACCCGCATCGAAATTGTGCAGGGTTTCTTCGTTCATGATTTTGCTTGCTCCCACCTCATCGAACTGGATGACAGGCGGTCTCCGGCCTTTGGCGTACCCTGCAAAGAGGTTGCTGTTAGGTCCCAGGTCATATTTCAGGTTGGCCCGGTAGGTCAGTCCCTTCCAGCTCTCTTTCTTTTCCGTTTCATTGACCGGCCTGAAGAAGAGGTTGGGGTACATCTGTGTGAGCATCCCCAGGGTGGAGGGGGTTTCGCCGTTCATCCTGCTCAGGTTGGAGATGCGGAACGTTTCTCGGTTTGCCCTGATGCCGGCGGTGAGGCTCAGCCGCCAGGTAAGTTTCCAGGTAGCGTCGGCAAAGAGGTCAATCGACCGGTTGACAGCTTCGCTCAGGTTCTCCTCCTCATGCCGCGAAGGGAGGGGCATTTCTGCAAGAGGGCCCAGTTGCGGATCGGCGGGGAGGGCCGTCATCGGGTAGCTTTGTCCGTCCGGTGTCACCAGGTAATCGGGCATCTGCAGGATCAGGTAGGCCATATACTGTTCGTCGGGATTGAAGAAGTAGTTCTGGGTAGCTTTTTCGCGCCAGAAGCCTGCACCGGCAAAACCGTTGATGTGGCTCTTCAGGGAGAAGTTGTACCGCAGTTCCTGTGTGAACTGGCGCACTTTGATGGCTTCGGCCATGTTAATAGCCGGAGCCATGGTTCCGTCACCATCCCATTTCGAGTCGGCATGGTTGGTCGTATAGGAGGTAATCGACGTGAGATAGTTGTTTTCGTTCCTGAAACGGCGGATCTCAAGCGACGTGCTCATAAGATCGCGGTAATTATTCAGTTTTTTACCCTGGTCGAGCGAAGCTTCATATTTAAACAGATCTGTCACTCCATTGGCATTGGGAAACTGTCTACTCATAAAGGCGGTGCCGGGAAGGTCATCCTGCTGGTAGTTGACCACCAGATCGACAGTGGTATTCCAGAAGGGAAGGTAACGGAGTGAGAAGCGGCCTCCCAGGCTGTTTTTCCCGTTGAGGGTTCCCCCGAAGGTATTGGTGACATAGCCGTCGCGGGTAGTATAAAAGCCGGCGCCCCGTGCAAAGAGTTTATCCTTCACGATTGTCCCTCCCAGGGCGCCCCGGAAATCTTTCATGTGATAATCGCCATAGGCTCCCGAAAGAAAACCGTCGTTGCGGGGTCCTGCCTTCCGGGTAATAAAGTGGATAGCCCCGGCTTGTGCTCCCCTTCTGAAAAGGGTTCCCTGTGGGCCCCGGAGTACCTCCACACTCTCCATGTCGTAAAGTTCGGCGGAAGCCATCGATGGCCGGCTCGTGGGGATATGGTTGAAATAGACAGAAACCCTGGGCTGGGCGGTAAGACTCACCTCATCAGAGGTAAGTCCCCTGATCACATAATTGGGTCGGTGGGGCGTCTGTTCCCTGATCTGCAATCCGGGCACAAAATCAGCCATCCGGGTCAAATCCCTGATGTCGTTGTTTCTTAAAAAAGAACTTCCCAGGGCGGTGATACTCCCGGCAATGTCGGGGAGATTCTGTTCCCGCTGCTGAGGAGTCACCGTCACCGGCTCCAGGGTAATCTCCTCCCTGTCGAGGGTGAAGTTGACGTCGTTGATTCCCTCCTGGAGATAATAATCGATAATCTTGGTTTTGTAACCCACGAAAGAAGCCTGGAAAGAGACCACTCCGGTAGTAAGTCCCCGGAGGTAATATTCGCCCGCTTCATTGGTGTTGATTCCACGTAAACTTCCCCTGACTACCACCGATGCTCCTGCAAGGGGCTCCCTCAGCGCATTAAAGACCCTGCCGCTCACAATAACCTCGGGCAACCCTTCCCGGATCGTTTCCACCTTACGGTATTTCCTCTTCACTTTATCGCGCGTTTTTTGTTGGGCTCCGGAAGTGAATGCCAGCGTCAGAACCAGCAGAAAAAGAACTGCTCTCTTCATTTTAACATATTATGGCGATGGTAATTTTTTTATCCTGATTATAACGAAAAACGGCATGAATTGTTTTACAGGGAATCACTTCCCTGCATTTCGGAATGTGTGTATCTTCTCCTGCGGGAATTAACAATTAGCAATTAGCAATTAGCAATGAGCAATTAACAATTTTCTTAGGAGCGAGTGCAGAGTTAAGCTTGCTTGAGCTTTGCCGAGTGACGACAGAAAAAAATGCAGCGAAGCTGAATTTGTCAATGCTTAAATAACGTGGACCGATTGAACAATTGTTGAACCTTTGAACGCTGAGGCGTAGCCGAAAGCATTGAACCATTGTTGAACCCTTGAACGGCGAAGCCATTGAACGCCGTAGGCATTTGAACGGCGCAACCGGTTAAATCTTCCCGGAAAGGGAAATGACCAGGCTGGTTCCCGGGGCCGCAATCCCGGAAGAATAAGGCCGGTACCGGCGGTTGGTGAGGTTTTCGATGCCGGCCGAGAGCTGGATGGCGGGGGTGAAATCATAGGCGGCAAACAGACTGATGGTCATCCAGGCGGGAGAGTAAGGATTTCCCTGTTTGTCGGGGAGGTAAAGATAGGGTTTGTCCCTTTCGTCGGGCGCCAGGCGCGAGTAGGGGATTTTCCCGTTGTAACGGAGGTTGATCTCAGCGAACCAGGGCTTCCTGTCGTAACAGAGAGCGGATGAACCATAAAGCGGGGGTATGTGACGCAGGGGATATCCGTCGGAATCGTGACCGGTCATTGCCGTAAGGGAGTGGGTAGTCCGGAGCAGCGGAGTGAAATAATAACCGGCGCTGAAAGTGGCTCCGGCAAGGATTGCCCCGTCGGCATTAACGAGCGCTTCCACCCTGCTCATCGTTCCGTTATAGGGGATGGAATCCCTGCCGTTGAACAGGAAAGGTCTGCGGACCATGGCCCCTTTCAGATCCGTGAGGAAAAAAGTCGCCTCCATCCTGACCTTATTTTCTTTAATCCAGGCCAGTCCGGCCTCCAGGTTACGGGCATATTCCGGTTTGAGCGTCGGATTGGGTACGATCACGTTTCCGGGTTCCGAGTCAAAAACCTTGGCCATATCGTCGATGTTGGGCGCCCTGAAGCCGGTTGATGCCAATGCCCTGAACAGCCATTCCGGGAAGGGGCGCCATACAGTCCCCAGACTTCCGTTGACCGCCCGGTTAGTCTGGCTGAAGGAGGATTCGGGAAATCCCGACTCAGGGGAGAATTCCCCGTCGGTGTGGGTAAGGGTTCCCCTGATTCCCCCTTCCAGCGAGAGTTCCGGAAGAGCTTCCCAGTGACCGCTGAGGTATCCTGCCACGCTTGCATAATGCGACAGGGCTGGATAGCGGGGAGCTGAAGCCAGCGTTTCTCCGGTAAGGAGATGGGTGGACCATCCCCGCGAAATTACTTTATTGAAGGTGCCTTCCGTGCCGAAGCTGAAACGGATTGCCGGGAGGAGTTCCTTGTGAAAGTCAACACTCAGCGTGTAAATGTGCAGTTTCTCCTTCCGGTTAAAAAGAAGGGGATCGTCGATGCTCCGGTCGTGGCGGCTCTCAGCGTAGTACTGGTAAGCCGGTATGATCCGGACCTTGTCGAACAGGGGGTTAGCCGGGTGGTAATCGATGCTGCCGTTGACCAGCGTCCACTCCTGAGGGCCGTAATGCCAATCCCCGTAACGGAGTTTATCCTTCCGGTAAACGATGAGGCGATCATAGCGGGGCACCGCGGAGGTTCCGGAGAATTGGCCTCCCAGGTTGATTTCGAGCTGAGGCGAGGGTTTATAGCGTACCCTGGAAGTCAGGTTGGTCTGGTTGTACGCGGTAGGGCGCTGCATGCGCGGATTGTTGTTCCTGACAATGGAATCGCGTCCGGAGAAAAGGGAGGGAAGCGTATACTCGTTCCGGAGGTATTCAGCGGGGCCATGACGTCCCATCCTGAGATTCCCGAAAACCGAGCGGGTTCCCCCCAACAGAAAACCCCACTTTTCAGCGCCGGCTCCCCAGCGGAAGTGAAGTGTTCCCCCCTGCTCTGCAGAAAAGAGCCGTACACGGCAATACCCTTCGGAAATCATTTTTTCGGAAGTGCTCAATTTCGGCTTATGCGTGATAAAACTTAACACCCCGCCCAGGGCGTCGCTGCCATAAGCCACTGATCCAGGGCCGGGTAGAATTTCAGTCATCTCTAGCATGTTGGCATCGACAGAGACAATGTTCTGGAGATTCCCCGACCGGTAGATGGCATTGTTCATTCTGACCCCGTCAAGAACAAGCAGGAGCCTGTTGGCCGAAAACCCCCTGATCATGGGGCTTCCTCCTCCCTGCTGGCTCTTCTGAATGAACACCTCTCCGCTGAGTCCTGTCAAATCGGCAGTTGTCGGGGGGTGAGCCCTTGTCAGCAATCTGGATGGCAGGCTTTCCACCTTGCGGGGAACCGTGAACCGGAGCTGCTCTCCGCGCGAAACCGAAACGACCACCTCTTCAAGCGACAGCGGAGCCTCCACCATTCTGACCCGGTATTTCATCTGCGGAAGCCTTTGAATTTCGATCCTCAGCAAATGGTAGGAGGGATGCGTGAACAGCAATTCCCCCTGCTCCGGAAAATGCGAAAGGGTAGCCTTGCCCCGGCTGTTGCTCTGGGTGACTGATCCCCCCAGGGTGATGACCACTCCCTCAAGGGGTATTCCCGAATAGGCATCGGTAATGGTCACCTCCTGAGAAAAGGCAACCAGCGTGGAAAGCAATGAAATAAATGCAATGACAAGACTCCTTTTCACCCTGAAGATCCGCTATTAGGCTTCCAAAATTAAACTTTTTTTGGGGAAGGAGGCCGATCAGACGGGGGTGAGTGTTGAACCACCTCTCCCTCTGTCTGGAACAAGGGTTCAGGAACCGGCATAAAAAATCCCGGGGCCTCTGCCCCGGGATCCAACTAAACCTAACTAAACCAAACTTATGAAAAAACAGCACTGGGCTGATGAAGTCTTTTATCTTCTTAAACGTGATATTTAGAAAATTGTTTTCACTTGGTTCACTTTTTTCCTTTTTACGTTCATATCAAGTATCACAATTTCTGTGCCATAATTATATTCTGAGCGGAAATTTTTATAAATAATTGCCGGATTCCAAGAATGAAGCGGGTTGACAGGCTTCCGGAATGGGATGGTAAGGGATCATTGGTCTGCCTGGGTGTCATTAGGGATGGAATTTTTTAAATATATTTGTGCCCTGATTCCAGAAAACCATGATCCTGTAGCAGATAAGGAAGGCAGAATCGCGTATTTCCACGGTGAGACAGGAGGGAGCAGGGTAACTGGAAAGCCTGAAATGATTAAACAGAGCATTACATGAACAACATCCGGAATTTCTGCATCATTGCGCATATAGATCACGGAAAGAGTACACTGGCCGACAGGTTGCTGCAGATCACCAATACGGTTTGCGAAAGGGATATGCATGATCAGGTTCTTGACAGCATGGACCTAGAACAGGAGCGGGGGATTACGATCAAGAGCCATGCCATTCAGATGGATTATGAGCTGGAAGGAGAGCGTTATAAACTCAATTTGATAGATACTCCGGGGCATGTTGACTTTTCCTATGAGGTTTCCCGTTCCATTGCCGCATGTGAAGGCGCCCTACTGATCATTGATGCCACGCAGGGGATTCAGGCTCAGACCATATCGAATCTTTACCTTGCCCTTGAGCACGATCTGGAGATCATCCCGGTGATGAACAAGATGGACATGGAAAGTGCCATGCCTGAAAGGGTTTCGGAGCAGATCATGGACCTGATAGGATGTAACAGAGATGACATTATCGAAGCCAGCGGCAAGACGGGGATGGGAGTTGAAGAGATTTTACGCCGGATTGTGGAGCGGATACCTCCCCCGAAGGGAGATCGGGAGGCTCCTCTTCAAGCCTTGATATTTGACTCGGTTTTCAATACTTTCAGGGGAGTCATTGCCTATTTCAAGATTATCAACGGAGAGATCCGCAAGGGCGATCTGGTCAAATTTGTGGCTACCAGAAAGGAGTACAATGCCGATGAGGTGGGTATTCTCCGGTTAAGCATGGAGCCCAGGGAGGTGATCAGCGCCGGCGATGTGGGGTATATTATTTCCGGAATTAAGGCAGCACGGGAAGTGAAGGTAGGCGATACCATCACCCATGTGAAACGTCCCTGTGAGGGAGCTATTGCAGGATTTGAAGAGGTCAAGCCCATGGTTTTTGCAGGGGTTTACCCCATCGACTCGGAAGATTATGAGGATTTGCGCAGCGCCATGGAGAAGCTTCAACTTAACGATGCCTCCCTGACTTATGAGCCGGAGTCGTCGGTAGCCCTGGGATTTGGATTCCGCTGCGGTTTTCTGGGACTTCTCCATATGGAGATCATCCAGGAGCGCCTCGAGCGGGAGTTCGATATGAACGTGATCACCACTGTCCCGAATGTGTCTTACAGGTTGCTGCTCACCAGCGGTGAAACCCTCCACGTATACAATCCTTCGGGAATGCCGGTTTCCACCCTGATCGATACCATTGAGGAGCCCTATATCCGGGCCAATATCATTACTGCCTCGGAATACGTGGGATCTGTGATGACCCTCTGCCTCGACAAACGGGGGGCCCTGATCAACCAGAGTTACCTCACCTCGGAACGGGTAGAGCTTATTTTTGATATGCCACTTGGGGAGATCGTCTTTGATTTTTACGACAAGCTTAAAAGCATATCGCGCGGTTATGCCTCTTTTGACTACCACATCCAGGATTACCGGCCTGCCCGGCTGATCAGGCTCGATATCCTGCTTAACGGAGAGATGGTGGATGCCCTCTCCACCCTCATCCATTTCGACAATGCCTATACTTTCGGCCGGAAGATGTGCGAAAAACTCCGGGAACTCATTCCCCGCCAGCAGTTTGATGTGGCCATACAGGCTGCCATTGGCGCTAAAATCATCGCCCGTGAAACGGTAAAAGCCGTTCGCAAGGATGTGACCGCCAAATGTTATGGAGGGGATATCACCCGTAAACGGAAACTTCTCGAAAAACAGAAAAAAGGGAAGAAGCGGATGAAACAGATCGGGAGTGTGGAAGTGCCCCAGAAAGCTTTCCTGGCTGTCCTGAAACTGGATTAAGCCATTTATATAATCAGTTTGTATCCTTCCCCGTGCACGTTGATGATCTCCACCGTGGGTTCATCCTTCAGATGCTTCCGGAGTTTGGTGATGTACACATCCATGCTGCGGGCGTTGAAATAGTTGTCGTCGATCCAGATCGACTTGAGCGCAAAATTCCTTTCCAGCACCTTGTTGGCATTCTGACACAGAAGTTTAAGTAATTCAGCCTCCTTGGTCGTCAGCTTAATCACTTCCTCCTCGTTCGAAAGCGTTTGTTTGCGGGCATCAAAAGTAAACCTTCCCAGCTTGTAAATCTGCTGTCCGGTGTTCTGTGATTCGGGAACCGTCCGCCGGAGGATGGCCTCTATACGGAAAATCAGTTCTTCCATGCTGAAAGGTTTGGTGATATAATCGTCGGCGCCCAGTTTGAATCCTTCGATCACATCATCTTTCAGATTTTTGGCCGTAAGGAAAACAATCGGGATATCAGCAGAAATCATCCTGATCTCTTTGGCCAACGTAAACCCATCTTTTTTGGGCATCATGATATCGAGGATACATATATCGAAATGCTCCCTGGAGAATCCCTTGAATGCTGCCTCGCCATCGGGGAAAAGCGTGGTCTCATACCCTTTTGCCACCAGGTACTCCTTTAGCAAAAGTCCCAGATTTTCATCGTCTTCGGCTAATAATAGTTTAACTTTTTGCTCCATGTTTTCTTTTATTGTTAATTGGAAAATAAAGACTGAACTTCGTCCCCTTGTTTGGCGCGCTCTCCACGACAATTTTGCCATCGTGAGCATCCATAATTTTTTTTACATAATTCAAGCCCAAACCGAACCCTTTTACATTGTGGACGTTGCCTGTAGGAACCCTGAAAAAACCTTCAAAAATTTGCTCCTGGTATTCTTTGGGTATGCCGATCCCCTTGTCGGCTACTGATAAGACCACCGATTCATTGACCGATTCGGTTGAAACGGTAATTTCAGGGATCTCATGACTGTATTTCACCGCATTGTCGAGAAGGTTGAAAACCACATTGGTGATGTGCACTTCGTCCCCTGTCATATGATCGTGATGGGCTTGAAGGGATGTGTGCAGGATGCCGTTTTTATTTTTAATCCTGATCTCGAAACTGGAAATGACCGTGCGGACCAACTCGTTCAAGTCGAATTCACGGAAACGAAGTTTGACTTTCCCCTCATTGAAAACAGCCATTTGAAGTACTTTTTCAACCTGATAACTCAGTCTTTTGCTCTCCTGGTTGATCACGTGCGAAATGTGTGCAATGGTTTTGGGCGTGGTGGTGATGGAATCATCCTGCAGCATCTGACTGGCAAGCGAAATAGTGGAGATTGGCGTTTTCAGCTCATGTGTCATGTTGTTGATGAAGTCGTTCTTGATCTGCGACAATTTCTTTTGCCTGAATATAATAAAAATGGTATAGGCAAAAATAGCAATCAAGAGGCTGGTCAGGATAAAGGTGGGAATAACCATGATCCCCGTAGCTTTGAGCAGGTAACCCGATCTTTTGGGAAAATAGACCACCAGGTAATTTGGAATTTCGTACACGTCGTTGGGAAACAGAACGTGGGGATACTCTTTTTTTCTTTTGATGCTTTTGAAATCGGGACTTTCACTGATGGTCTTTTCCTCTCCCCTGATAAAAGTTTTCACGGCATACCGGTAATCGAGGCCAATGCCTTGGCGCTGAAACTCCTCATGCAGCGTTTTTTTCAGGAAATCGATGTCGATACGTTCCTCAATCGGCCTGCTACGGAAAAACAGGCGTTGCAGCATTTTAAAATTGTCGCTCAGTCTTTGCTCAAGAAGCCGCTGTTGCTGAATATTATAGTCGTGCAGCTTGTCAAAAGCAGAAGGAAAATCACCCGGTCTTCCGCGGGTGGTGTTTTTAAGGGATATGATGGTGTCGGTAAACTGATACTCTATCGGGGTTTGCAGGCTCCGTGAACTCCGTGAATAACTGAATGACAGGTTGAATCCGGGGTCCTGAATTCCGCGGGGGATGATGTCGCTGAACGAAGGGATGATGGCCTGGTTGGAGTCCTGCTGATGCACACTGTACAACTCTTCCTCAAGCAGCAAGACCCTTTCATGTTCCTCCATTTTCCTGACAACCTGGGCCAGGACCTGTCTGACGGTCTGGTCAAACTGCTCCTCCCTGATCTCGGATGATTTTTGTATGCTGTTGATTTGTACTCCGATAAGTCCCGACATTACCAGCGCCATCAAACCAATTAACGAAAACAGCCGTTTCTTACTCATGGCGCAAATATAGTTTTAAGAACCCTGATTTATAGATTATTAACATTATTTAACGACGAACTCGGTTTCTGAAGGCAGCTCTTCTCCGGGGCAAAAAACTTGGGCAGGCAGTTCATAGGGCAGGGTGAGTTTAGCGATGCGGCGGGGACCGGCAGTAAATCAGGATTTCAGACCACGGACGACCTCTTCAATAATAGGGGGATAGTGTGCATGTTCAAGCTCATGGATTCTGGCAGCCAGCGTATCGGGGGTGTCATCCGGCTCCACCTTGCAGGTAGCCTGGAAAAGGATTTTCCCCTCATCATACTTTTCGTTCACCAGGTGGATGGTGATCCCCGAAAAAGGCTCCTTGTTGTCGAGAACGGCCTGGTGGACATGGTGACCGTACATATTTTTTCCTCCGTATTCAGGCAGTAATGCAGGATGGATGTTGATTACCGTAAACTCTCTGACGATCTCAGGGGGCACCAGCCAGAGAAATCCGGCCAGCACTACCAGATCTATCTGTTTTTCGATAAGATAATCTTTCACAAAGGAGGATTGGTAGAACTGTGATTTTGAAAATACCAGGGTTTCAACTCCCCGCATCTCAGCCCGGGTTAAGGCGTAGGCTTTCGGGGTATTCGACAGGAGACATTCAACTTGAATGTCAGGGTTGTTGTGAAAGTATTCAATGATTTTCTGTGCATTAGTTCCTGATCCTGAAGCAAATAAGGCAATTCGTCTCACACTCATTCTGGTTGGGCAATATAGATTGAATTTTGGAATAAAACGTTCAAATTAAAATGCTTATGGTTGATTCGGATGCTGCTTCGATAATTTTTTCTGAATGATTTGTTTGAAATATAGTTTGTAAATTTATTACTTTGCACCGAAAATAAAAATAACCATTTTTAGTAATAACTTTTTTAAAATTTAAACTATGTCTGATATTGCCGCAAAAGTGAAAGCAATCATCGTTGACAAACTGGGTGTCGATGAAAGTGAAGTTACCAATGATGCATCATTTACGAATGATTTGGGTGCTGATTCTTTGGATACCGTTGAGTTAATTATGGAATTTGAGAAGGAGTTTGACCTGGCGATTCCTGATGATCAGGCTGAGAAGATTGCTACCGTGGGTGAAGCAATCAAGCACATCGAAGAAGGAATCAAAAACAAATAAATCCGGAAGATTATTGTATGGAGTTGAAGCGGGTAGTGGTAACCGGTCTTGGAGTTTTGTCTCCTTTGGGAAATTCGGTTGATGTTTTGTGGGACAATCTGAAGAAAGGGGTAAGCGGGGCCGCACCTATCACGAAGTTTGATACGGCCAATTACAAGACGAAGTTTGCCTGTGAGGTAAGGGATTTTGATCCTGCTGATTATGGGATTGACCGGAAGGAAGCCCGCAAACATGATTTGTTCGCGCAGTATGCTATTGCCACTGCCACCCAGGCGATGGATGATTCGGGGCTTGATTCCGAAAAAATAGACAAGGATAGAGCCGGAATCATTTGGGGATCAGGAATCGGGGGGTTACAGAGTTTTTTTGAGGAAGTCAGGGCCTTTAGGCCTGAAAAACCCCAGTTTACTCCCTTTTTCATTACCAAGATGATCGCGAATATCGCAGGGGGATTACTGTCTATCAAGTATGGCTTCCGGGGTCCAAATTATACAACTGTAACTGCTTGTGCTTCATCTTCACATGCTATTATTGAAGCTTTCAACAAGATCCGGCTGGGAAAGGCGGACGTGATGATAACCGGCGGTTCCGAAGCCGGGGTCAACGAAGCTGCGATTGCCGGATTCAATTCCATGAGAGCTATTTCGACCAGAAATGATGATCCACTCACAGCGTCACGGCCTTTTGACAAAGACCGTGACGGCTTTGTGATGGGGGAGGGATCAGGCGCTTTGATTCTGGAAGAATATGAATACGCCCTGAGGCGGGGGGCAAATATTTATGCCGAAGTCATTGGCGGCGGAATGTCGGCCGATGCTTACCATATGACGGCACCCGATCCGGACGGAACTGGCGCTCAACTGGTCATGAAATGGGCCCTCGAAGATGCCGGTATCGCAATTTCCGAGGTCGACTACATTAATGTGCATGGGACCTCCACCCCTCTGGGGGATATTGCCGAACCCAAAGCCATCCTCGGGGTTTTTGGAGAACATTCTTACCGGCTCAGTATCAGCGCCACCAAATCGATGACCGGCCATCTCCTGGGAGCAGCGGGCGCCATCGAGGGAATTGCTACCATCCTGGCCCTGCGCGATGGAATAATCCCTCCTACGATTAACCATTTCACCGATGATCCCGAAATCGACAACAGGCTCGATTTTACCTTTAACAAAGCACGGGAAAGAGATATCAGAATTGCCATCAGCAATACGTTTGGATTTGGTGGTCACAATGCTACCCTTGCCTTCAAGAAATTTTAGAATGCTGTGTTATTAGAATGGGTACAAAAAATAAAACTGTTTTCATCGCCCAGAAAAGAGTTTTATTTGTTTTTGAAAAATCTCATCGGCTTTTATCCCCGGAAGCTTATTTTTTATGACATTGCCTTCACTCACCGGTCGACGCCCAGGCTTGACTCACAGGGGAATATCGTGAACAATGAACGGCTGGAATACCTTGGAGACGCCGTATTGGGGGCGGTTATTGCCGATTTCCTTTATAATCGGTTTCCCCGGGAAGACGAGGGATTCTTAACTAAGATGCGTTCCAAATTGGTTAACCGGGCTATCCTTACCAATCTGACTTTCGAAATGGGGATACACCGGTTTGTCGACACCAATTCAGTGAATCCGGTAGAAAAAAGCCATATCTACGGTGATGCCCTGGAAGCCCTGATCGGCGCTATCTACCTCGACAAGGGGTATCAAAGTGCCAAATACTTTATCACCAAACGCATCCTCTCCAATTATGTCGATTTGCGTGAGCTGGAACAACTTGACCTGAATTATAAAAGCCGGTTGATCGAGTGGAGCCAGAAAAACAAGCGGGAAGTGAAATTTGACACGGTAGAAGAATATCCCGAAAATGGGAAGCAACCCCGGTTTATCTCGGTGGTGGAAGTCGATCATAAAGGTTTTGGGAAAGGTGTAGGGTCAAGCAAGAAGGAGGCGCAGCAAAATGCAGCCAGGGAAACCCTGAGAAAGCTCAACATTGATGTGGGACAATAACAAACTCCGATCACTTTAGCTATCGGCATCAATGAACGATTATCTGCTATACGGACTGGGTTTTCTGGCTCAATTTCTATTTTTTGGACGTACAATACTCCAATGGTTTAAATCAGAGAACGAGGGAGAGGTCATCTCTCCCGTGTTGTACTGGAAAATCAGCCTGGTAGCTTCCATGATCATGCTTTTCTACGGAATTTTCAGGAACGATTTTGCGATTATCCTGGGACAGGCTTTGGTCTATTTCGTATATGCCAGGAACTTGCAGCTTAAAAAAGCATGGAAGAGACTTCATGTTGTAGTCAGGGTAATTGTTATCTTTGCTCCATTTGCCATCACCATCTGGCTGCTCACCGGAGATTCTTACAGTTTTAAAACCATTTTCGGGAATCAGGAAATAGCGCCCTGGCTCCTGCTGCTGGGGGTAGCTGGACAATTAATCTTCACATTCCGGTTCATTTACCAGTGGATCTATTCGGAAAAGGAAAAAGAATCCCTCCTCCCGATAGGTTTCTGGGTCATCAGTACACTGGGTGCCCTGGTCATTTTTGTTTATGCGATTCTGCGCCGTGACCCGGTATTGTTTATCTCCAACGGTCTTGGGTTGTTTGTTTATGTCCGGAACATTTTACTCCATTCGGGCAGGAAAAGTCTGTTTATGGCCATAGGGAATCAATCACTGATCCGGTTGTCGCAGTGGATAAGTGAAAAAATCAGGTGATAAAACCAGAGGAGCTTTGATTTTAGTTTAGCTTTTCGTGCCAATTGATTTTGTAAAGACTGATGGTGAGTGAATCTTTGATATGGGTAAAATCAGGCCGGAATTCTCCTTTTACCGGATCTCCCGGAGGAACATCGATTTTGAGCGGGTCGACCGGTGATCCGTTTTTGAAAACCCTGAAATCGAGATGGGGACCGGTCGACAATCCGGTGGAACCCACGTAACCGATCACCTCTCCCTGTTTTACCCTTGAACCCACCGTCAGGCCTCTGGCAAATCCCGATAAGTGCAGGTACATGGTGGAATAGACAGAGTTGTGCGTGATTTTCACAAAATTACCGGCACCTCCCTGGTAGCCCCTCTGAACCACTGTGCCGTCGCCGATACTCACCACGGGGGTTCCCTTAGGGGCCGCATAATCGACTCCCCAATGGGGTCTTCTGATTTTCAATATCGGATGCAGACGGCTGCCTGAAAAATGGGAGCTGATTCTGCGGTACTCCAGAGGGGCTTTCAGAAAAGCCTTGCGAAGACTCTCCCCTTTTTCGTCAA
The DNA here is from genome assembly GCA_964558145.1 of uncultured Prolixibacteraceae bacterium. Taxonomy (GTDB): domain Bacteria; phylum Bacteroidota; class Bacteroidia; order Bacteroidales; family Prolixibacteraceae; genus UBA1413. The sequence goes on from CAZLDP010000003.1 coordinate 21,700, forward strand.
AATAGTCGGATTTTTCTTCCTGGCGGAAGCGAAATGCATAATAACTCTTTCCGGCGTGTTCAAATTCAACGGCATGGATCGGGCCGATTCCCACCGAAACGGAGTCCACAAATTGTTCGTCATATACGATTCTGAACCGGTCGCCTTTTTGAATACCAAAGAAGTCGATGGTCCAGGCATAGATATCTGAAAGATCTAGCGCCAATACCGGATTCAGTTGATTGTCGGTCATGGTATTCCATAAACTGGTTTTAATGGTGCCGCTGGCCGTCTTGTGCACTATCCTGACTTTCTTTTTTCCTTTTGAAATGCACAGAGTGTCGGAGAGATTGAAAACCACATATTCAATGAGGCTGTTTTCGTAAACCAGGAAGCAGGGACGATGTGTGGAATCGGGTTTCTGGAAGAGATAGTAGTTTTGTCCGCTCCTGATTTTCCTGACATCAAAGATAGCTTCTGAATTCTTAACCAGTTGATCGATTTTAGACATGGGAACCCCATACTTTCCGAGGATTTCTCCCAGGTTCTGGTTGGGCATGACCACCCCTTCGATAATCCTGAAAGAATCGACCGGAAGGCCGAACATCAACTCCGGCGCTGGAATTGCCTTAAGCTCCTCTTCGTGGTGAAACCACCATTTCCTTTTTCCGGTGTAAAGCAAGGCAAGCGCCATCAGTAGGGCTGCAAGGGTTATTATCCCCCAGATCACATATCTCTTCATACTATAACTTCAACTGATCGAATCCCTGTCCGTATACTCCCATGACACTCCCCATTGAAATAAAGGCATTGGGATCTATTTCCTTTATTTTGCGAAATATAGCGCCGGTTTCCCTTTTACGTACCACTGAAATGACCACTTTTACGTTTCCCTTGGTGTACCATCCGGTTCCCTCGATAACTGTCACACCTCGGTATTTCTGCTGATTGATAAAGTCGGCGATTTCGTCGTATTTCTGCGAGAAAATCAGCATCTGGGCCGACCTGTTGGCCCCGCTGAGCACCGAATCGAGGGCATAGGAAGTGACGGCCATGGCCACGTATCCGTAAACCAGTTTGTCAATCGATCCGAGCACAAAATAAGAGGAGGCGATGATGATGACGTCGCAATAGAGAATTATTCTGCCGGGGCTGATATTCCGGTATTTGTTAATGATGGCCGCGATGATGTCGGTACCGCCTGTGCTGCCGCCTCTTGAGAAGACAATACCCAGTCCGACACCGCCCAGGCCTCCACCCAGAACCGACGAGAGAAAGGTGTCGTCGATGAGGGGGGTTTTCATCAGATGTTGCGAAAAGGTAAGCACTACGGAGACGATGGCCATGCTGTAGATGGTCTTGATCCCGAAATTGGAGCCCAGTATCCGGATGGCTATGATGACCAATACCACATTGACCAGTAAATAGGTGACCCCCACTGGGAAACCGGTCGCGTAATAGATCACTGCGCCGATACCACTGACACCTCCACCTGTAATCTGGGCCGGAAGGATGAAAAGGGTCCACGAAAGTGCGTACAGCAGCAATCCCAGAGTAATGGTGAAATAATCTTCAATGAAGAATAGTTTCGATTTCAAATTCTTGTTCATAATGGCAGATTATCAGGCAAACACTACGTTGATGATCTTCCGTGGCACCACGACCACTTTTTTTACATTTTTCCCTTCGAGGTATTTGTGGGTTTTTTCATATTGCAGCACCGATTTTTCAACTTCGGCAGGTGGCATCGTAACGGGAAGTTCCAGTTTGAAACGCATTCTCCCGTTGAAGGAGACCGGGTATTCAAAGGTTGATTCCACGAGAAGCCGTTCATCGGCTTCGGGCCACTCTTCATAGGCCAATGTCGTTGTACCTCCTGCTTTGGACCAGAGCTCTTCGCCCAGGTGAGGGGCAAATGGGGAGAGGATTTTGATGTAGGTTCGTGCGGTATCTCTGGTGACTTCCCCTTTTTTCATTGCGGCATTGTTGAATACCATCAGGAAGGAGATGGCAGTGTTGAATTTCAGGTTGTCGATATCCTGGGTCACTTTCCGGACGGTTTGGTGCAGCAGTCTTTCAATCTCAGGATCTTCGTGTTCTGCGCTGATATTGCCGGTTTCAGAGAAAAACCGATATACCCGGTTCAGAAAGTTGAAGACCCCCTTTACCCCGTTTTCTGCCCAGGGTTTGCGTTCATCGAGCGGTCCCATGAACATCTCGTACAGACGGAGCGAATCGGCTCCGTATTGCCTGACCACATCATCGGGATTGATCACGTTCTTCAGCGATTTCGACATTTTGGCCACAATCTGCTGAAGTTTCTCTCCGGTTTCCCGGTGGAAATACTCTCCTTCCCGCTCTTCAACCAGATCGGAGGTTATTTTGGCCCCCGTAGCGGTTTCATAGGCAAAAGCCAGGATCATTCCCTGGTTAAAAAGTTTGGCAAAGGGTTCATCTGTAGATACGATGCCCAGATCGAAGAGCACCTTGTGCCAGAATCGGCTGTAGAGAAGATGCAACACCGCGTGTTCAGCGCCACCTACGTAGAGGTCAACCGGCATCCAGTATTTTTCGAGTTTCGGATCGAAAATCCGCTCCTTGTTAGCAGGATCCAAAAACCGGAGGTAGTACCAGCACGAACCGGCCCACTGGGGCATGGTATTGGTTTCCCTTCTCCCCCTGCGCCCATTCCGGTCGGTCACATGAAGCCAGTTGTGCGCATTGGCTAATGGCGATTCACCCCCTTCACCGGGTTCATATTTTTCCAGTTCGGGAAGTGTGACCGGAAGATCCTCGTCCAGTGTCACTTCTCCGTCTTCCCAGTGAATCACCGGAAAAGGTTCTCCCCAATAGCGCTGCCGGCTGAAAAGCCAGTCGCGGATCTTGTAGTTGATGGTGGCTTTCCCCAGGTTTTGCCGTTCAAGCCATCGCGTGATCGTTGCAATTCCCTGCTCTTTATTGAGTCCGTTCAGGTCGATGCCTTTGTCGTGATTCGATGAGTTGATGAAAATGCCGTCTCCGGTCCAGCATGATTCCCCTGCAAGCACCTGATTTCTCAGTTGGGGTTCTGCCCCTGCAGGATCCAGGATGCAGATGACGGGTATGTTAAATTTTTTGGCGAATTCGAAGTCGCGGTTGTCATGGGCGGGTACTGCCATGATCGCCCCTGTTCCGTATCCCATCAACACATAGTCGGCAATCCATATAGGAACAGGGAGGCCTGTCACCGGATTCACCGCATACGTTCCGGTAAAAACCCCGGTCTTTTCTTTTGAAAGTTCGGTACGGTCCAAGTCCGATTTCAGCGAGGCTGAATAAATGTAGGCATCGGTAATTTCACGGTTTTCCGGGGTGACCAGTTCGCGGACCAGCGGATGTTCGGGCGACAGAACCATGTAGGTTGCTCCAAACAGGGTATCGGGACGGGTAGTATATACGGTGATCTTCGCTGCTTTGCCTGCAATCTGAAAGTCTACTTCGGCGCCCTGTGATTTGCCGATCCAGTTACGTTGCATGTCTTTTACCCCTTCAGGCCAGTCGAGCGAGTCGAGGCCGTTGAGGAGTCGTTCCGCATAATGGGGGATCCGAAGTAGCCATTGTTTCAGGTTTTTTCGGATGACCTGGTGGCCGCACTTCTCGTGTGCGCCATCGGTAAGCACCTCCTCGTTGGCACATACCGTCCGGCATGATTGACACCACCATACCTGGGCGTCACCATAGTAGGCAAGCCGTTTGCTGGCAATGAAGCTGTCAACGGCCTGCTTTCCCTGCCGGCTGATCTCTTCCGGAATCTGAAGTTCGCTGACCGGTCGTCCCTTTCCGGTTGAAGAATCAAACCACGTGTTGTACAACTGAATAAATATCCATTGGGTCCACCTGAAATAGTCCGGATCAGTGGTGTTGATCTCCCGATCCCAGTCGTAGCTCAGTCCGAGCGATTTGATCTGCCGTCGAAAGGTGTCGCAGTTCTTTTTCGTGGTCAGCGCAGGATGGGTCCCTGTCTGGATGGCATATTGCTCGGCAGGCAGCCCAAAGGCATCCCATCCCATGGGATGTAGCACGTTAAATCCTTTCATCCGCTTATACCTGCTGATGATATCGGTAGCGGTATATCCTTCGGGATGGCCTACATGAAGACCGGCTCCGGATGGATAGGGGAACATGTCCAGAATGTAATATTTGGGTTTCGAAAAATTATCCTCAGTTTTGAAGGTCCGGTTTTCTTCCCAAAATTGTTGCCATTTTGCTTCAATTTCCCCGAAATTGTAATCCATGGTGATGCGCTTTTATGTTTGAAAAAAATTAAGCTGCAAAGGTAAAATAAAAGAGGCTGTTTCCGGGTACCGGAACAGCCTCTTCCTTATTTTTTAATGAATTCGGTTAATACGTAACAACTGGGGGCAGGTTTTTGGCCTGTTCAATAAATTTTACCACTTGCTTAAGGGCCGGTACTGCACGGGTAATCCTCTTCTCGGCCTGCACTTCAATCAGTTTGGCATGAAGATTTTCTGCATTGCGGTTTCTAAGTTCCTTGACAGTGTCTACACCTGCTGCTTCCAGCAATTCTGAAAATTGTGGTCCGACACCTTTTATCCTGAAAAGATCCGCTTTGTTGACCCAGTTCAGGATTTTGCTCTCATCGATACCCGACTGCTCAGCAATCGATTTCCGGCCTGCACGGGATGCTCCCTTTTCCAACAGGCTTTCAACTGTCATTACACCGGCAGCGCTCAGCTTTTCAGCGAATACCGGACCGATCCCTTCGATTTCTACGATTTTCTTTGCCATAGGTCATAATTTTTTTTGTGTATTAATCAGGTCATTGCGCAATGGCGACCTCTTTTTTCTCTCAATTTCCTAAAATACAAAATATTAATGTTTTACCTAATATTCAATTTTATTTTCCTTGTTTTTCCAGAAGCTAAAAGCTTCATCCGAATCAGGACAGGGTACCCGGATAACCGGGATGCTTCTTTTTTGTTCGGGGAGTGCAAGTTCCCCGTAAATAAATTCATCGTCAAATCCGGCCTGTGCCGCATCATAACGGCTGGCGCTGAAATAAAGCCGGTCGGGCCGGGCCCAGTAAATGGCGCCCATGCACATCGGACAAGGTTCACAACTGCTGTAAATCTCACAACCTGAGAGTTGAAACGAATTCAGGTTTTTGCATGCGTCCCTGATGGCTAAAATTTCAGCGTGCGCTGTGGGATCATTCATCGAAGTTACCCGGTTATATCCTTCTCCTACAATCTTGCTTTCTTTCACCACCACTGCTCCAAAAGGTCCCCCTGCTCCTTCCGTTACTGCCCTACTGGCCAATTCACAGGCCCTTTTCATGTATTGCCCCTTGTTTTGCTGTTGCATGGGAATCTAAACTAAACTCCTGTAAAAATAGACTTTTTATCTAACAAAAAACACCAAAGGATTACTTTGTTTCCCGACAAATGTCGGATTGGTCTTTTTGCAGTCATTCCTGCTGTAAAGATTGACTGAATCAGTTACATTTTGATTAAATCAGGTTTAGGATTGGGTTAATTGGTTATTTTTGTACTTAACATCAAAACAACTGCATTATGGAAGTGAAGGAAAAATTTATTGAAAAGATAAAGCAGAGCTACAGTTTCAAGGGTGAGTCGATCCTTATCGGGTCGGCGATTTTTGATAATGACCAGGAAACGGGTTGCCAGGTGAGGGTGCCTCTCGGTACGATGAACCGGCACGGGCTTATTGCAGGGGCCACCGGTACCGGAAAAACCAAATCACTTCAACTTATTGCCGAGGGTTTGTCCAATGCAGGAGTTCCGGTACTCCTGATGGATGTGAAGGGCGACCTGAGCGGTATTGCCGCTCCCGGAACCGTCAATCCGGTGGTGGAGAAACGGTCGAAAATAATCGGGATGGATTGGCAGCCGCAGGGTTTTCGTAGTGAGCTGATGACCATTTCGAATGAACCCGGTGTCAAACTCAAAGCGACAGTCTCCGAATTCGGTCCTATTCTCCTAGGAAAAATTTTAGATCTGAACGAAAATCAGACCGGTATCCTGAGCATGGTTTTCAAATATTGCGATGATAAGAACCTGCCCCTGCTCGATTTAGAGGATATAAAAACTGTGCTGAAATACATACAGGAAGACGGGAAGCAGGAGTTTCAAAAGGATTACGGCTTTTTTCAGACCACTTCGGCGGGAACCATCATGCGGAGTATCACAAGCCTGGAACAGCAGGGTGCCGCCCGCTTTTTCGGAGAGCCTTCGTTCGATATTGAAGATTTGATGCGCTTAGACGAAGCGGGCAGGGGAATGATCAACATTCTCCGGGTCACTGACATCCAGAGCAACACAGCCATGTTCAGCACCTTTATGCTTTGCCTTCTCGCGGAGATTTTCCAGAAAATGCCTGAAAAGGGGGATCTGGGGAAACCCGAAATCGTCATTTTCTTTGATGAAGCCCATCTGATATTCAGGAATGCTACCAAAACCCTGCTCGACCAGTTTGAAATAACCGTTAAACTGATCAGGTCAAAAGGAGTGGGGATCATCCTGGTCACTCAGTCTCCCGACGATATTCCTGCCGAAGTTCTTGGACAACTGGGATTGAAGGTACAGCATGCGCTCAGGGCATTCACTGCCAAAGACCGTAAAGCGATCAAACTCGCTGCCGAGAATTATCCCGTTTCTGATTTTTATGTAGCCAATGAACTGATTACCAGCATGGGGACAGGGGAAGCTATGGTTACTGCGCTGAATGAAAAAGGGATGCCGACAGAATTGGTCCATACCCTGATGCGGCCTCCTTTCTCCCGGATGGATGTCCTTTCCGGCAGCGAGATCAAGGACATCACCAGCCAGTCGGCATTGGTCAGAAAATACAACAGGGAAATTGACAGGGAAAGCGCCCACGAGATCCTGCTGGAAAGAATGGAAGAACAGGATAGGCTGGAAAGAAGGGAAAAAGAGAAAATGGCAAACCGCAGGACTCCTCCACGTTCGTCGAGGCAGGTTTCTAC
>CAZLDP010000004.1:0-21859 GCA_964558145.1 uncultured Prolixibacteraceae bacterium
ATTGAAGCCGAGTGACCTTTACACCGTTCCGGCCATGGAGAACACTCCCGAGGTGCCCGTGCCTGCGGATGAGAAACAAAATTTTCCCGATGGTGTGGGGGGCATCGATCACTATCACTCCTATCTCGACATGTTCAATGGGGAGTGCGTGCAAGCCTCTTCTAACAAGGAGCTGCTCTTCACCAAGCAGGGTTCCGACGCCACCGATTACGGTCGTTACATGGATCCCGGGATGATCGACGGGTGGAGCGGGTTTTACTTCCCGCAACGGATCGTCGACCAGTATTACATGGCCGATGGACGCGACATCACCAACTCCAGCAAAGAGTTTCCCTATGAGCAGACTGGCTACACCGATCGCGACTCCACCTTCTCTGGCGACCGCATGACCAACGGCTTCACGCTGCTCTCTGGCACACGCAAATGGTATGCCAACCGCGAGATCCGCTTCTATGCCACAGTGGCCTTCAATAACTCATTCTATCCCTCGGTCTCCACGCCGCCCGACAGGGTAGGGGCTGACGGGAAGGTTGCCCGTTTCTTCGCCAACAGCATCAGCGGCAAGGAGGCGGCCGCTCAGCGCCCCTCGGCACAAGGTGAGGAGTACGCCATGACGGGTTACCTCTGCCGCAAGTTCAATCACTACGAGGATTCATGGTTGCCCAACGGCAGGAGAAAGGCGAAGTACGGCATTCTCTACCGGATGGCGGAAGTTTACCTGAATTACGTGGAGGCGATGAACGAGCTCGACAAGGTCTACACGGTGGGAGAAATCACTGTCTCTCGCGACCAGGCCGAGATGAAGCGTTGTTTCAACCTGATTCGTTATCGCGCTGGTTTGCCCGGCATCACCGATGCCGATGTGGCCAATCCCTCCCGCATGCGGGAGCTCATTGCCCGTGAACGATTGTTGGAGATGATGTGGGAAGGAAGGCGCTATTTCGACACCCGTCGCAACAAGACGGCGGTCATCCATGAGAACGAGCCGGTAATGGGTCTTGATGTGAGCGCCAGGACACAGGAGCCTGAACGTTTCTATAACGTGATCAAGGCGGTGGAAAGACCCTACCTCTACAAGGTGTTCACCACCCGACAGACCTTCTGGCCGATACCGAAGAGAGAGATAGATAAAAACTACAATCTCATACAGATGATCGGATACAATTAACATTGAGAAAGATGACTACTAAAACGAATCATATGAAGACAAATAGGATACATGCAACCGGGCCGGGATCGCTCATTCTCTTGTTCTTGATGGGGTTGTTGGCGTCCTGTTCCAACGAGGTGAACTTTGGGGAGCAATATAAGAAGACGGTTTACATTGTCAACAGCAACAACCTGTTGCATGTGGCAAAACATTCGTTTGAGACCAGCAAGGATTCTATTTCCGTCTCGGTCTATTGCGCCTCCACGGAACCCATCACCAAGGACCTGAAGGTACGCCTGAAGGTGAACCGTTACGTGCTCGACTCCCTGAACGCGCTCCAGGTGTTGGCCGACCCTGATTACGTAAACAGGGTGATGCTTCCCGAAACGAACTACCAGATCAATGGCGAGCTTTATACCACCATCAAGGCGGGAGAACAATATGGCGTATTGAAGGTGCCGTTCGATTTCTCCAGACTGGATCCCTCCATTCCCTATGCTTTGCCGTTGACCCTCGTTTCGAACAATGCCGACTATGATATCAATCCCCGGTTGAAATCAATCGTCTACCAGGTGGAGATGGTGAACCAGTACGCAGGCGAATACAGCGGCAGCTCCAAGACTTCACCGACTACGATCCTGGGGATCCAGCCCTCTCTCAAGGCGATCTCGATCAATCAAGTGAGGATGCCCATTCACAACCTGTCGGACGACATCAGCCAATTGCTTAGCAACTTCATGGTGTTGACCATCGCCGATGACAACAGCGTGACCATCTCTCCCTGGGGATTGGCAGACGTAACCGATATGGGAGGAAGCAGCTACGACCCTGTGACACAGCGTTTCGAGCTACACTACCGTTTTTACGACGCATCTGCCAATCGTCAGACCGTAGAGGCGTTCATCAGGAATATCGATGCACCCCCCAGTGAGGAGGATGAATTGTGAAAGATAACAAACCGATAGATCATATGAACAACATTATGAATAGCTTGACAAAAATATTGCTTTTCTCTTCACTGGTTGGACTTTTCTTTTCCTGTGGCGATGACAAGGTAATGGAGGAAACAACACCCTATTTCGGGGTAGCCGGAAATGAAATGGAACAAGCCTTCACCGGGGCATCTGAAACGCGCTATGTGACGGTGAACACGAATTGCACTTTCAGCGCCACCTCATCCGACCCCTCCTGGTGTGTGGTGGAGATTGTGGAGGACAAGGTGGACAACCTGAAGATCACGGTTAACAAGAATGATGAGGTTCATGATCGCACTGCGCAGATCACCGTCTCCTCAGCTGGTTTTGACAACGTGGTCATCACCGTGAAGCAGGGCTGGAATGCCCTACTTACCACCGACAAGTCGTATCTCTTGTTAAACAATGACAATTTGACCTTCACCCTGAAGGTGAATAGCAACATTGATTATGTACTGGAACTTCCGTCGTGGATCAATGAGAAGGAGAAACAAGCCAATGGCACGCACCTTTTTGAGTTTGCACCCATCGCGCCGGGTGAACGGTCGGGTAACATAGTGATTAAATCCACGGCCGACAATCCGGGGGTTAGCCTGACCGTGACTGTCATCCAGCGGGAGCGAATCAAGAAGGTGGCATCGTGGCTCTTTGATGATCCGGCGAATCTGACAAAAGCAACTGTGGGAAAAGCGTTGGAGATGGTTCGCAACATCAGCTTCAATCCCAATGCGCAATTTCTGTCGGTGGAGGGACCTACAGAGAGCAACAAGGCGGTGCGCATACCCGTAAACTGTCATTTCGTGGCAGATCATGGCATGATCCCGAAGGAGGGACAGAACTATGTGGCTGAGTATACGCTTTTTTTCGAGTTCAAGATCCCCGTAGTGGGTAGGTTCTACTCTTTCTTTCAGACGGAACTGGCCAACACGGCTGATGCCGAGATATTTGTTCGGAGCGCTGTTCCCCCCACCATTGGCGTGGGAGCCACAGGCTATGCCGGCGGAGGATTGATCGTGGCCGAGAAGTGGCACCGGTTGTACCTCTCTTTCAAGCCGGGCGATGTGAAGTTTTTCATCGACGGGCAACAGTTCCATAGCAGCACCACCGCAGACTCCCGCTTCCGGATGAGCACGGCTGGAGTCATCTTGTGCGGGGGACCATGGACCAAGAAAGATGACAACGAGTTTGATATTGCTGAGATCAGTATCTGGAATGGGGCGTTGACCCTCGACAATGTAAAGGAATTGGAGGGAATTTGATGATAGAAAGAACGGCATGCGACTTGGGTTCATGCCGTTCTTTTTTAATGGATTCCCTATTCACCCCAACAAATTCAAATCTTCAATGAACAACTATACGGCATTCTCTCTTCTCCTCATCCTGCTTCTGGCATGCGGCAAAGAAAAAAATGAAATCGATCCTTTTCTCACGATTCAACCGGCCATCCTTACCCTCCAGGTGGAGGCAGGTTCCGTCAACAAGTTTTTTACGGTGAAATCGGATAAAAGTCTCCTGATCTCCTCCGATCAGCCCGACTGGTGTATTCCTACATTGTCAAACGTTTCGTTCGATAACCTGAAAATCGCCATCTCGGCCAACGGGATGTTCGAGGGGCGGACGGCGGTCGTTACCGTGAGTAATGGCGCCGAGAGCAGGCAAATCACGATCAATCAGTCGGGGAAGCAACCCCAACTGACCGTCGACAGAAACAATGTCACACTGCAATACGGGGAGCTGCAATTCAACTTGTCGGTCACCTCTAATATCCGTTACAAAGTGGAGCTCCCTGAATGGATTCAGATGAAGGGGGAGGAACTCTGGCAAGAGGGGCAACAGCTTTGTACCTTCACCCTGTCGGCCTTGCCGGATGAGCTGCTCTATCGCGAGGGGGTGGTGACTTTCACTCCGGTTGATGACCCTTTCAAGGTGTTGTCCCTGTCGGTGAAGGTGGTGCAGAAGGGCTTCACGAAGGTGATCGCCCACCGGGGTTACTGGCGCACCCCCGATTACCCGCAGAACTCGCTGGCCTCGTTGCAGCGTGCCCTCGACCTGGAGATCTATGGTTCCGAACTGGATGTCTGGATCACGACCGATGGGGTGTTGGTGGTGAACCACGACCCTTCCATCAGCGGTATCAACATCGAGAATTCAAGTTATGCCGACCTGAAAGAGGTACGGCTCTCGAACGGGGAGCCTATTCCCACGCTGCAGGCATTTATCGACCGGGTGAAGAGACAAAAGAAGACCAGGCTGGTTATCGAGATCAAGCCACATGCTTCCACGGTGAACGAGAACCGGGCTGTGGCAGCCGTGCTCAGTTTGGTCAACAGCAATAGCGTTTCCAACCAGGTTGATTACATCTCTTTCAGCCAGAACATCTGCAAGGGGCTTATTGCCAACAATCCGCAGAACCGGGTAGCCTATCTCAATGGCAACCTTACACCCGACCAGTTGAAGGCGCAAGGGTACTGGGGTCTCGACTATTCATCGAGCGTGTTGAAGTCAAACAGTGGCTGGGTACAGGTTGCCAAGTCTCTTGGACTCACGGCGAATGTATGGACGGTGAACACGACGGCCGATTGTGACTATTTCATCAAGATGGGGGTCGATTTCATCACCACCGATAATCCACTGGAACTGAAACAACTGCTGGACACTTACAAGAAATGAGGGGTACCTGTTTACACAGGAACCAGCATGAGCAAAACTGAGTTTCACTCCTTTGATCCATATAGCAGGTGCGCGCTCCGGTTGAAAACTGATCTCCGCTCCCAGAGCCATTTTGACATGCAAATCCAAGGTAGAACTGGTCTCCTTTGACCTTGATGCCCTCCGCTTCCCCATAGCCTATTGACGGGAATCTGTTAGTGAAAAAACAAGCAGCCAATGCAATTGCTGCACGGGCTGCTTGTAGGATTTATTAAAACGTTTTGAAAATATCACTGGTTTATTACCAACCGTAGTTTTGGGTAAGACCCTCGTTAAGGGTTACAGAAACTGCAGGGATCGGGTAAACGTACTTCTTGTTCTCCCATTTATAACCGGCTACAAGTGAAGTATTGGTAATAATGTAACCATACGTGCCGTTTGAAAGAACGTGACCTGCGCCTGAGTTTGGCTTACCGGATGGAGTGGTGATACCAGCTGCATTGACAGCGAGTACCAGGAAGCCTTTCTTCTCAGAGAGCTTGGCAGAAACGAGGTTTTCAGCCTTGCCGTCACCGTTGAGGTCAAGCTCTACATCGCGAGTCTGTGAGAGTGCATTAGCCTGGTCACATACCCACATCCCGGTTTTGGCCTTCACGAGAAGCTCACCCATGTGCCAGCGACGATCGTCTTTCTGACGAAGGTTCTCCATGGTGAACTCACAACCTCTTTCACGACGGATCTCCAGGATCACCGGGTCAGTAACCTCTCCGAGGAAGTACTTAACCATATAAGGGTCAGCGGTGGTAGGATAGATGCTTTGCACACCAGCTCTCTCGCGGACGAGCTTCACGGACTTATTCCAAACATCCGGAGTACACTTGCCCTGCTCTGCCATAGCCTCGGCATAGGTAAGAAGAACCTCTGCGTAACGAATAAGGGGAACGTCAGTCTGGGTAGCTCCGTTGATCGCGTCGTTGATCTCGTGAGTAAGCCACTTGTTTGGCTGATAACCAGTCTTTGCGTAGACGAGGTCAGCGCCCCAAAGCTTGTTGTCTGCCCGTGTGAAGCCAGGATAACGTATAGTCTCGCGGAGACGACGGTCACGGCCAACAAACTCATCTGCAAAGGAAACCTTGTAGTAATCCTCACCAGCGAAACCGCTTGTGAACGGAGTACCGTCAGTCTTGAGGTATGTCATCACAAAGTCACGGTTGAATGAATACTGAGCATGCTGGGCATTGATCATGTAGTCATTGATAGAGTAGTCCTTGTTGTTTACTGCGAGCGCCGTGTTGTAGTCACGGGCCCAGATGAACTCCTGTGAGTAAGTACCAGCGCCATCCGCGCTGATGAACATCTGACGGTAGTCATTTGAAAGAGAGTAGATTTTGGAGTTCATAACCTCTTCGCAGGCAGTAACACACTCCTGGAGATACTTGGTTCCCTGAGCCTTCTCCTCTGCAGTCCAGACCTTGTTTGTTGAAGGATCAACCGTATGATACTTACGGTATGTACCCTCAAAGAGACAGAAGCGAGCCTTCATTGCAAGAGCGACATACTTGTTAACGAAGCTGGCACGACTTCGATATTCGGCTGTACCCAAACAGTTCTTGGAAGCATAGTCGAGATCCTCGAAAATCTTCTCCGCGATGAATGAACGGGAGTCACAATCTTTGTAAAGGGAAGTGACATCTTCCTCGTTAGAAGTCTCAATCGCGTGATCATACCACGGGACTCTTCCATAAGTCTCAAGTTTGTCCATGTAGAACATAGCCCGGAAGAAACGGCCAACGCCCTCATAGTGATTGAGGATTTCCTCCTTAGCTACAGCCTTGCGGACATTGTCAAGGAAGTAGTTTGTGCTGCGAAGCCTGGTCCAACTCCAACTGGCGTTATCCTTCTGCGTATAACGGGAAGTGTAAAAGAGAAGCTCGCCGTCCCAGTTCATTGCGTCTGAGAAACGGTCACCATTGATGAAGTCCATGATGGCTGTTTCGAAGCTCCTGTGAAGACCATTTGAGTAAATCTCCAAAGATGCTTCATCTTTGAAGTAGGTAACTGCATCGTAAGCATTGGGGTTTTCCTTTGTGAGGAATTCTTCGCAAGAAGTTGCAGTGAAAGCAAGTGCAACAAGTGCAATCAAATATTTTTTCATTGTTTTTCCTCCTTTTAGAATGTTAAGTTAACGCCGAATGTAAAGGTCTTGAACATAGGGTATGAGTTACCGTTTAGATCACTTGCACCGAAGTCTTCATCACCCCCGTCAATGCCTTCCGGGTCGAGGTTAGGAGCCCACTTGTGGAGAGGAGTGAAGACAAAAAGGTTCTCAGCGTTGACGAAGACTTTAAGACCTGTAAGACCGGTCTTCTTGACAAGGTTCTCTTTGAAGGTGTAATCAATTTGGAGGTTCTTAACACGGGTGTAAGCAGCGTTCTGTTTGTATCTGGTATTAGGAAGGTTCATAATGGTAGTCTGGTTGGCATCTCCGTTGGTCATATAAGTGGTGACACGCGGCCAGTAAGCGGTTTTATAGTTGAGACACTCGGTCTGATCTTCGTTGAGTTGAGCAACTGTTGGGTTGTCCAGCGCGTGGATGGAAGGGACGAAGTAGAAGAAAGGACGCGAGTACTTGCCCCAGAAATAACCTGCATCCTTGCCGGGATACCAGTCGCGCTTACCTACACCCTGGAGGAATACGGAGAGTCCAATTCCATTCCAGTTACCAGTGAGGTTGATTCCGAAGAGGTAACGGGGAGAGCTGTTGCCGATAATGGAAATATCACCATGGTCATCCAGAGAGAGGTTCCCGTAGTCCACGTTACCTGAATTGTCAAGGTCAGCGAACTTAACCATACCAGGACGGGTCTTCTTGTCAACTGCCTGTTTGTACTCCTGCGTTGCAGAGTTAGCGATGTCCTCGTAGTCCTTGAAGAGCCCCTCGACAGTGTAACCCCACATTTCACCGATTCTCATACCCACATAGTACTGAGGTTGACCCATGTTGTTAATCAGGTTTGCAATGGTGCCGAATGTGCCGGCTTCATTACCGACGAATCGGGTGATGGTTGAGTAGCTGTCCCAAAGGGTCCCCTTAATGCTGTAAGAGAATGACTTGCCACCGAGCTTGAGCATATCTTTCCACTGGATAGATGTTTCCCATCCGTTTGTCCGGAGTTCTGCGTTGTTACCCTTAGGAACAGTGCCACCATAAACACCAGGGAGTTGTAACCCTGCCGTGTACATATCAGTAGTCATGCGTATGTAGTAGTCGAATGAGGCAGAGAGTTTGCTGCTGAACATATCAAAGTCGAAACCTGCGTCATAAGTTGAAGACTTCTCCCAGGTAAGGGTAAGCGGAACGGCTGTTGCCACGCCTGTGTATGAAGCGAGTGAGCCGTCGAGGATGAAGTCAGTTGCCTTTGCGATGGTCATTTCTGACGCATACTTGTAAGGAGATACATTCCCGTTGCCCATTGAACCGGCAGAAATGCGGAACTTGAAGTTGTCGAGGTATCTGCGGCTCCAGTTCATCCAAGGCTCGTCAGAAATTCTCCAACCGAGTGATCCTGAAGGGAAGAAACCCCAACGCTGTCCTGAGGGGAACTTGGAAGAACCGTCATAACGACCTGAAAGCTCTGCCAGGTAGCGACCTTTGTAGGCGTAGTTTACACGGTAGAATGCCCCTACGTAAGCCCATTCGTTACCCCCGGCGGTGATGGATGATTCACCATCCATGAGGTTGAATGAATACTTGTTTGAAAGGAAGCCTTTACGCTCGGCTGAAGTATAAACGTATTTTGACCACTCTGTGTTGTAACCAAGGAGGACAATAAGGGAGTTGTTCTCACCAAGGCGCGGACTGTAAGTTGTGTAAGCATTGACTGCATGGTAGCGAGTGTCATACTTGTTCTCAGTCATACCATTGCCTACTGAAGTAGACTCAAGAATGTAGACACCTGGTTCCTTGGAGTAAGTCACATAGTTTCGTACACGCGTTGCTGTCCGGCCAGTGTAATTGTACGAATAGTCGGCCTGGAACTTGAGGACTTCCTTGATGAGGTCGATGTCAGCGCTGATCTTTTCGCGAAGATAGATATAGTCGTCATTCAGGAAGTTGTTGCCCTCATAGTAAGCGGCATAACCAGAGATGCCGGCTGCAGGAGTCCATGAACCATCAGGGTTGCGGAGAGGTGCAGAAGGTGCAAGACAGTGCTGCATGTAACGCTGGATAGAGTTGGTTGTTGCACCCATAGGGATGTAGTTCTGGTCGCCAGACAGGCTCATGTTGTTGGTAAACTTGAGCCAAGGACGAACCATAAGGGATCCCTTTGCACGGAGACTGTACTTCTTGAAATCCTCATTACCTACCTTGAAGACGCCTTCTGAACTGTAGAAACGACCTGATAGATAGTAGTCAGTGAATTCGTTACCGCCTGAAATTGAGAGGTTGTGCTCAGTTGAAGGATGTGACTCACGGTAGAACTCCTTTAACCAGTCGTGGTTGTCGAGATAAGCGTAACCGAAGCCCGGGATTGCCGTGCTTTCCATTACAGCCGGAATTTCCGATTTACCGGTTGCAGCAATGTCAGCATTACGCTGAGCGATGAGATCATAGATTTCCTGCGAATAAGGGACCTTTGAGTCAACGTGGTTGAGGAGCGCTTTTGAACCGTTGTAGTAATTGTTGTAACCAGTCTTCCACCAGTCGAACCATTCGTTTGAGTTGGTGATACCGTCAGGAATGACCGTACGGCGGTTGATGCTTACGCTTCCGCTATAGGTTATTACCGGACGACCCTTCTGTGCGCTCTTTGTTGTAACGAGGATCACACCGAATGCACCACGTGCACCGTAGACTGCAGTTGAAGATGCGTCCTTGAGGACTGAAACACTTTCAACGTCTTGTGGGTTAATTAAAGCGAGGCTACCTTCGACCCCGTCGATAAGGACGAGTGAAGATCCACCAGCACCGATTGACCCCGTACCACGAACATTGTAAGACCCTTTGTGTGAGGCCTTACCGTCATTGAAGCTGATGTTAAGACCGGCAACCTGACCCTGGAGTGAACGTACAAGGTTAGGGTTGGCACGATCACCGATTACTTCGCTGCCGACTGCATCAACTGCACCAATGAGGTCTCTCTTCTTCATCGTCCCATAACCTACGACTACCACATCGTCGATAATTGTAACATCGCTGGAAATAACGATCTTGTAAGGAGAAGGCTCATTTCCTGTCATTAGGATCTCGGTGGTTTTGTAACCGATGAATGAAACGAGGAATGTAGCCGGGAATTCTACGCCCTTGATTTCGAAATTACCGTTAATATCGGTAATGAAACCAGTCGTTGTACCTTTGACCACCAGCGTGGCACCGGTGAGGGGCTCGCCGTTTGAACCAAGAACTTGTCCTGTGATTGTGCGTGGCTGCGCCAGAGATGCAAAACTGCAAGTCATGGCAATAACCAAGACAGAGAAAAGACGTTTGATTGCCATTTTGTTTTGTTTTAGGTTTTAGTATGTAAAATTACAGGGTGTATATAAAACGAAAAGTAAAGTTAATCGTTTTATTACAATTTGAAATCAAAATGACGGATATATGTTATAAAACATTATAACAGTTTCATTTGCTTTATTACCTTAGTATTGCAAGGGGAAACAGGATTCTTTTTCCCTCTTTGCTACATGCCGCATTAGACGTCAGAAGTCAATTTCCCTGGAATAAACTTCTTTGTTCTCCACTTAGCCGATCCTGGAATACCTTGTAAAAAGAGTAATGCGGATCATCTTTTCCGCAGGAAGAGGGAGACCCAGAGGATATAGAGCATACACAGGGCGATCACCGAAATGCTGGCTACCGGACCGAGCAGGGTACTGACTAATCCCATTACCAGGGGGATCACCGCCCCACCTGAGACAGCCATGATCAGCAAGCCTGAAATTTCATTGGCCCGTTCAGGCATTTTTTCTAATGCGAGGGAAAAAATGGTAGGGAACATACTACCGATTCCCAATCCAACGACAAAAATGAAAATAAAAGCAGCCATATTACCGGGGGCAACAAAAATTCCCGCCACACCGGCAAGGGCCAGAAGGGAGGTCAGAAGCAGGAATACGCGGGGTTTAATCCAATTCAGGATGATGGCGCCCAGAAACCGGGCAACGGTCTCACCGGCAAAAAACAGGCTGATACCGATGGCTGCCTCGCCCATTGCCAGGCCGTATCGGGTCATAAGGATATTGGCGATGTTGGTGTTGATGGCGACTTCTGAACCTACGATCAGGAAGATGGCCAATGCCAGGAAAGCCACAAAGCGGTTTTTCAGCAATCCAAAACAAGAGGCAAAAGTGGCCGGTTTGCGGTCGGCCTTTGATTCCCGGATGGGTGTCATGGAAAGCCAGAAAGCAGCAAGCAAGGAGGTGATGCCGTAAACGGCAAATACCAGCTTCCAGTCGCCCATACTTCTGGCCAGGTAGGCAGTGATCAGGGGCCCGGAAAATGAAATGATGGCCTTTATGAACTGGGAGGTACTCATGTAGCTGGCCAGCTTATCGGGGGGCGTGACATCCTGTAAAAGCGGATTGGCTGAAACCTGAATGAGGGTATTCCCGATTCCCAGAAGAATAAAAGCCGCAAACATCATCGGGAATGAATAATGGATAAATGGCAATCCCAGACCAACTGCCTGGATGATCATCCCGACATTCAACATATTCCGTTTGCCATATTTATCCTGTAAAATTCCTGCAGGAACGGAAAGAACAAAAAACCACAGAAGCACCATCATCGGGAGAAACTGGGCGATAAAATCGGTAAGCTCAAAATCCAGTTTGATATATCCGGTTGCCACTCCGATGATATCAATGAATCCCATTACGATAAATGACAGGAAAACCGGAAGTATTTTCCGGGTTCCAAATTTTGATCTATTCATAAGCTGGTAATTATTTTAATGAAATGATTTTTAATAGACTTGAAAAACATCTCCTACTCTTCCAGAAGATTGACTTCCTTAATGGATCCCGACACCCTGTTCACCCTGAGTGTTTTTATTTCACCCGGACTGAAATCACCTTCCCATCTCAGATTGGCAAAATCCGAGCTGAGGATTGCCCGTCTTGCAATTCCGGAGGTTTCCACACAACGGACAATCAGCTCTTCGCCATTTTCAGCCTGTTTAATGGCTGTTACGATTACCTCCGGCACATTGACCGCAACAAACGATTCCGATTTGGGCAGTGATCCGCCATGTATTCCCTGATAGATCACCACCGGCGGAGCGCTGAACTCTTCCGCTTTTCTTGCCAGGCCGCTTTCTTTCCAGGTTCCCCGGTGAGGAACCAGCATCATCCGGAAAGTCTGAATTCCCTGATCCATCCACAGATGTTCTGATTTCATGTCCAGAACCCTTGGATTGTGGTGGGCATACACCGCTGAACGGGCCACCGAAATACGCATATCACCTCCTTTGACACTGTAACCATACTTGGCATCATTGAGAACGGTCAATCCATAGTTTTCACCCTGCCGCTTTCCGGTCACGTCGATCCATCTCTGGCCCGGATCTTCATTCCCGTTGGCTTCGCGGACGATATGCCCGTAAGGAGTTTCATAGGTGGCAACAGGAGCTTCCACATCAACGGGAAATGAAAATTTCAACATTTTCAGATGTTCGTGCCAGTCAATCGTTACTTCAGCTTCCAGGTTCCGCGAACCGGCATACAGGATCCAGTCGATGGTCAGTGTGGAAGCACCATAGGTGGAAACAATACGGATGGTTGCCCGCAGCGGCCCGTTTTCCAGTATTTTGATAACCGCATTTCCGAAAGCGCCGATTTCATTGGAGAAGGTTTGGATATCATGACTCCAGGTATCGCTCGGATCATCTATTACCACAGCTCTACAGCCGGTATTGCCTTCTGCAAACAATTCCCTACCGCTTTCTTTGTCCCATATCCCGATGGAGCCTCCCGGTGAAAAATGGACCCTGAGGTATTCGTTTTCGAGTGAATTCTCTCCGGCTTTCACGGCATGCCCATTTTGAGGCGTCTCGCTGCTCAGGATCCGGATCTGGCGGTATCCCAGGGGAGGAAGCGGTACCTGGGCTACCAGTTTCCTTCGGCTGCCGGTCTCCGATGATGCGGCGGTCCATTGGTGAGGCAGGGGATTCCCTCTTCCATCTTCAACCCGGGTGGGTTTTTCCATATTTCTCCAGGTCAGGTCGTATTCAATATTTGCCTGTACCTCCCAGGCATGGGGATTGAAAACCACCAGATACTGGGAATCCGGATCTTCGGCCGGGATCTGCCATTCCAGTTTCTGTACCGCTTTATAGGTAGCCTGATGGGCGATATCGAGGGCAAAACCAAATCCCTCAAGGGCGGTTTGGGTGTGTTCGGCCAGCGATGATCCGGCCAGGCTATCGTGAAACTGCAAAAACAGCAACCTCTGCCATGCTTCGGTCAATTCCTTACGCGGGTAATGAGCGCCCCAGGCGACTGAACCGATTGCGGCTATCTTTTCTGCAATTACCAGGGCTGTTTCCGATTGACGGTTTCCTTTTTTTATTGCCGAATCAGCCGTGTAGCAACCTGGTGCATGGTGCTGCAGGTCGTCGCTCACAACGGGCAGGCTCCGTTCTTCCCCATCGCGGATCTCTTTGAAATATCGATCGGGAGTGCTGTAGATCACTTCAGGCGCCTCTTTTTCCGACATCAACTCCCCAATCGACCTGATATTCTCTTTGGTAGCGCCGCCTCCATGATCCCCGGCACCGAAAAAGTACATGAAGCTTTTCACCGGCTGATCCTGCAACTGCCCAAGAACCTTTTCAAGCCGGTTCCGAACGTTCCCGGTATCGTTGTAACTATCCCGGATCCGGAAAGTTAAAACCCGTGTTCCGTCCATACCTTCCCACCAGAAAAGATCGGAAGGCAAGCTCTTTTCATGTGGACCGGGGCGCATGAACACATAATTCTCCATACCCTGCTTTTTGAGGATTTGGGGTAAGGTACCGGTATGTCCGAATGAATCGGGATTGAAGCCGGTGGTAGCCCGGCGCCCCAGAAGCCTTTCCAGGGTCAGTTGCCCATAGAGTCCCTGACGGACCATGGCTTCACCGGAGGGGATGTTCATATCGGGCTCCACCCACCAGCCACCCACAATGTTCCACCGGCCCTCTTCCACCCGTTTGCGGATCTCTGTAATCATCCCGGGATCATTTTCAGCTACCCACTGATAAAACTGAGCGGAACTGGCGGCGAAACAAAAACCGGGCGTTTCATTCATTCGATCAAGGGCAGACCGGAAAGTGCTGTGAACCACGGAGATTCCTTCTGTCCAGGGCCATAGCCATACCGGGTCAATATGGCCATGCCCGATCATGTGGAACCTGAACGCAGGAGCATGGGCCGGCCAGGGAGTCACCTGCTGCAGGTCACGCGCCAGCAGACCGGTCGCCGGAGCTAGTGCAAAAAATGCAGTTCCTGTAACTGCCCTGCTAAGGAAAGCCCTTCTGGAGATCTGATTTCGCCCCTTGGATTTGGAATGGTTTGGCATGATTATTTCAATATGGTTTTACTTTTCTTGTCCGTCTATTTTCTGCTGTGATAAAGCGCTACACATAAAGCGGCATAATCTCCGATGGCGTCACCCAGTTCGGCTGGTTTGATCCGGCAGACCCCGAGCGCTGAAGGGATGGCTTCCATTTGTAAAACCTGGTCAACGACAGGTTTGAACAGCATCTCATTGCGCGAATAGATGCTGCCGATAACGATGCATTGCGGATTCAGGATGTCAATCAAAATGGCCAGTCCACGTCCCAGGTAGTCTGCCGAAATACCGATTATCTCCAGGGCAACCGGATCACCATCCTGAGCTGCCAGGGCCACCCTCTTCGCGTCTATTTCATCCACTTTGTCAGGAGAAGAACAGAAACTGACCGGTTGGTTGTTTTTCAGTCTTTCGGAAACGATTGATTTTGCCAATTGAGCAATTCCTCCGCCACTGCAAAATCCCTCAAACGAACCCGCTTTACCGAATCCAACGGGTCCGTCAGGGGCCAGCCTGACATGCCCTACCTCGCCGCCCAGATCGTTGGTTCCGCTGTATAACCTGCCGTTCAGGATCAATCCTGCACCCATCCCGGTTCCGAAAGTCAGAAAAACCATGTTGGAGGTGCCCCTGCCCGCTCCCATCAGCCATTCAACCAGCGCACACGCGTTGGCATCGTTCTGAATGGCCGTGGGTATGCCAAATCGCTCTTCGAACAGCCTGACGACCGGGATCTCGTCCCAGCCCGGAAGATTCGGCGGTGACAACACTACTCCCGTTGTACTGTCCAACGGTCCTCCGCAACTGATCCCGATCGAAGCCACCTCCTTACGGTCTATCCCGTGAAGCGACATTAAACCCTCCAGATCCTCCTGCATCCGCCTTATCATCTGATAAGGACCGGGATAATCCCTGGTGGCAATAACGGTTTTATCCATCACGGAAGGCTTTCCTTCCCCATCAACCGTTCCAAGTATCACGGCGCACTTGGTACCGCCTACATCTATTCCGGCAATTACCATACTTAATCTCTTTTTATATTTAGTTTTTTATACCATCGCTGATAATCATCCAGCTTAAACGGAGCCATTCCGGCAAGATAATGATTGGTGTACTTTTCCGCACCAAGGGTGTAGTCGATGAGCCACATGGATTGCGACCCGGTCTCAGGTATATAGCCGACCAGGATTTTCCCGTTTTCCGGAATAACAAAACTTCCCGAGAAAATCGTTGCTCCGCTGTCGGCATCCCTTACCACCACAGTTCCCGACTGTTTTTCCCGGGTATCATTCACCGCCACCACAGGATGCTTCCCCTCTTTGGGATCACCGATCATGACACAGGCATCGCGTTGAACCTGCCGGATATAATAGTAAGCCAGCTTTTTGCTGTTGTAAAAATCGACTACTGCATCGGATAGGATGGGCCAGCCGTCACGGAGGTTCCACCAGATGATCCCTGTCTTTTGAAACTTATCCATCCGCCAGAGCTCACAAAAGAATTTCATGGCTTCAGCCTGCACAGCCTGGGAAGCAAAAATGAACCGGTCCAGATCCCGGATGGTATCACCGAACAGGGCATAAACCTGTTTGATCATCAGGTCATTCCGGGCATTATGCATCGTGGCATGGGGTAAGGCGCGAACGGCCTTGGTCAGCCACTGATCTTTCCATTTCCCCTCTTTCGTCCAGGGATAGAGCTGCTCCGGATCGAACATCCGCTCCAGGCTGCTGCGGTTCGGACAGCCATGATACCCGATTTCGCTCACGAAGTGGGCGCTGACATCGGTATAAAACGGAGCTTTATAATATCCGCGCGGTCCCCACAAATGCACCTCCGGCAGAATCCTGGGATCCCTGCCTCTTTTAAAATACTCCCCGCTGCAATAGGGAGAGCTTGGCAAATAGGTGCGTACCGGATCAAATTCCCAGATAACACGGGGCAAAATTTCCCGGCTGATGATATCTCGTTCCGGATTAATCGGGTTTTTGAACGACCACTCCAGCGACTGGTCATTTTCGTTGTTCCCTGCCCATAATACCAGCGAGGGATGGGTTCGCAGCTTGAGAACCACTGCTATGGCTTCCTTCCTGATCTTTCCGGCAAATTCCGGATCCTGCGGATAGGTTGTGCATCCCATGGCAAAATCCTGCCAGACCATAATTCCGTTTTCGTCGCATAGCCTGAAGAATTCATGATCTTCATAAACATTCCCTCCCCAGCAGCGTATCATGTTGCAGTTCAGGTCACAGATCATCTCAATGGCTCCCTGCAGATGATCTTTGTCCCTGCTGTGCAAGGCATCCAAAGGAACCCAGTTCGTTCCCCTGACAAAAATCTTTTCCCCGTTCACCCTGAAGACAAATTCTCCGGGATTTTCCTTTGTGGTGATATCGGTGTAAATCAGCTCAGCCGTGCGAATACCGACTTTCTGCCTGTTCTCGTCCAGAATATTCTTATGATCATCCAAAATTCTGACGGTGGCATCATACAGAGCCGGCTCACCATATCCTTTGGGCCACCAGAAATCCACATTTTCCAGAGAAATCCGTTGCCGGTTGCAGAATGTGTACAGGGGGAACAAGGCAGAAAAGGAGGTTTGCCCTCCCCGCTGCAGGATTACCTCCATCGTTAATCCGTCTACCATTGGATAATCGGTTTTAAACTGCCAGTCAAGAAGCAGGATCGCCTTTCCGCGGGCGACATCCGTTTCATTGGTCATCCAATAAACCTGTTCCAGACGGGTCGGTTTTTTAATCTCCAATCGCACATTCCGCCACAAACCGGCGCTCACTAGACGCGGCATGATATCCCACCCAAACATGTGAGGGGCCTTCCGGATGTGCATCTGTTCAACCAGAAAATCTCCCCTGGAACCTACCGTACCGTTGAGGTAATCCTGGCTTTTGGGAACAGCCGGATCGATGCGGATGTAAATCGCATTGTCTTCCGGCCGGAGAAGATCCGTAATGTCAAACCGGTGAGCGATCAGCATATTGTCGGTCTCACCCACCCGCTTTTCATTAATCCAGATGGTTCCGAAGCAATCCAGACCGTCAAAAACGATTTCTGCCCGCTCTCCCGGAGCCAGAGAAGGAGAAGTGAACTTCCGGTAATACCACCACTGGTAAGCCTCAAATTTCCGCAATGCATAGATGTTATTGCCGGTTTCGGGATTCTTAATCATGCCCGATGCTAATAAATCCAGCTCAATATTTCCCGGGACAGTGGCGTTTATTTCTGTCCAGTTTTTACTTTTCAGTTCTGCCGGATCAGCCGGAGCATTCTTGTTATACAAACCGTAATAGAGTTTCCATTGACCGTTCAGGGACAAACGGGAGGGATTCTGGCTATACATCAGATTTGCCGCAAAAAGCAGCAAAATGGTCAAAATTTCTTTCATAGGCACATCCGGGAAAGGAATCAGGATCCTTCTGCCGGGCAAAAGGATTATCCACAACGGTAACAACTTAACTAATCCGAAAGATATTGAAAAAATATTTAACAAAACAATTACTGCCGGCTCATTTGGGAATAAGCGTTTAATTTGCGACCTGAAATCCTTTTCAGAAATGCACGGGAATTAATCCGAAAACGAACTTGGAAACGGAAACAGAAATACAGAGCAGAGCGACCTTTTCATAAGAGGGATTTTTAATCATTAACTCCTTATTATTTTTGATGTGGAAATAGGATAAGCGTGTCAAATTTTTTTATATTTTGCCAATTGATGCCTATGAAAGGAAAAGATCATTTAGCAAAAAAAGGAATATTTGAAGTCATTTAACTAATTCGGGTATGATAAGTAAATTCTTGCGATCGATGAAACTATTATTTGTTTATGTTTTTTCGGCCATTTTCTTTTTTATTTCGGGATGCGGTTCCGGCAACCGGCCTGATGTGAAGCAGACTGAAACAGTTCCGGAAAAGTCAAATCCGGAAGCCTTGAAAAATGTCAAAATCGGCATGTCGCTGTACACCCTGGGCGCCCCTTATTTTGTTGCCCTGATGAAATCAGCTCAACGTAAAACCGAAGCGATGGGGATGAAATTTGTTTATGTGAATGCCGAAGATGACATTAATAAACAGATTGCTTCGGTGGAGGATTTGCTGGCACAGGGAATTAATTTGCTCATCCTGAATCCAAGAGATCCCAAAGCGCTTGTTCAATCGACAAAACTGGCAACGAAAGGCGGGGTTCCCGTTATTATTGTGGACAGTTCCATTGATCTATCGGCAGATTTTGTAACCAATATTTTATCGAATAACCTCGAAAACGGTGAATTGGTTGGTGAATGGCTTGTAAAAAACAAACCAAAGGAAAAATTAAAAATAGCATTGTTGAGCGGGGCACAGGGAAATCCTGTGGGGAAAGAACGTCGGCAAGGTATTTTCAGGGGAATCATCGAACAACAGTTGCGGTCAGCCGGGCAGGTTGAATTTGAAATCGTATCGCAGGGGTGGGGGAACTGGACCTATGAGGGGGGTCTGAAAGCCATGGAAGACATCCTGGTAGCTCATCCGGATGTGAATGTGCTCGTTTCGGAACAGGATGCAATGGCATTGGGCGCCATGCAGGCGATAGAAGAAGCTGGAAAATCAAAGGATATCCTGATTGTTGCCGGAGCCGACGGACAGAAAGAGGCTTTAAAGCTGATAAAGGAAGGGAAATACGGGGCAACAGGGCAAAACGATCCTGTGCAGATTGGCGAAAAGGCAGTTGAGGTGGCTGCCCGAATTCTCATGGGTGAAAAGGATTTCCCCAAAATAATTTACACCCCTGCTGTCTGCATTTCAATTGAAAATGTCAATGATTATTATAACCCTGATGCCATATTCTGAGAGGTCGTTAGATCACTGAAAAAAACCTGAACCGGGATGCCCGGAGGCAATGATTTTCAGGTGACTGTTTTTGAAATGAATATCCCATTTATCTTGCTTGTTGAAACTGGTGCAAATGGAGCCTACATACCGTTTTGAATTATTAAACATCAGTAAGTCCTTTGGCGGAATCCAAGCTTTACAGGATGTTACATTAAAAGGCAAACCGGGGGAAATCCATGCACTGGTTGGGGAAAACGGTGCAGGCAAATCCACATTGGTAAAAATACTTTCCGGCGCCTGTCGCAAAAACAGCGGGACGATTAAAATTGACGGGGTTGAAGTCGATATCAACACTCCGCTTAATGGACGAAAATCGGGCATTGGCATTATTTACCAGGAATTTTCCCTTGTCCCCGAGTTATCTGTCTCAGAGAATATCTTCCTGCATACTCTCCATGAAAAAGGGAGCCTCATCAAATGGCGTGAAATGAATGCCAAGGCTGAAGAACTCATTGACAACCTTGGTTTTAAAATCAATCCCCGCGATAAGGTAAGTGATTTAAGCATTGCCAACCAACAGGTGGTTGAGATTGCAAAAGCACTTTCAGAAAATGTAAAAGTGCTTATTCTCGATGAACCAACTGCTGTTTTAGCCCCGAACGAGACCACCCTTTTGTTTGAAATCATAAGAAAACTTAAGCAAAGAGGCGTATCTATTATTTACATTTCACACCGGCTTGAAGAAGTCTTTGATATAGCAGATACTATTACGGTTATCAAAGACGGAAAGATCAGCGGATCATCTCCTGCTTCAGGAATAACCAAAGATGAGGTTATCAGACTGATGATTGGCAGGAAGTTGGATGTTTTCTACCCTAAACGCGATAAGATTCCCGGCAAGGAAATCTTCAGGGCTGAAAACCTGTTCATTAAAGGGAAAGTGAATAATGTGGGTTTCTCGGTCCGGGAAGGGGAGGTTCTGGGAATCACCGGTCTGGTGGGTAGTGGCCGGACTGAGGCCGTCAGGGCGATTTTTTCAGCCGATAAAAAGGAGAGAGGATCTTTATATTTTGATGATGAAGAAATAAGAATTGATACTCCGGCGGAAGCGGTCAGGGCAGGTATCGGACTTGTTCCCGAGGACAGAAAGACACAGGGATTGATTTTGTCATTATCCATTAAAGAGAATATCAGTATCACTACATTGCAGAATTTGTCCAACCGGTTGGGGATCATCAATCGTTCAAAAGAAGAGAGAAACCTAATCCAACTTATTGAAAAGCTTGCAATTAAAACTGAAAGCCCGGGAAAGGCGGTTTCGGATTTAAGCGGAGGGAACCAACAAAAAGTGGTATTGGCCAAGTGGCTTGCCGCAGATTGCAAACTGTTGCTGCTTGATGAACCGACGAGAGGGGTGGATGTCGGCGCCAAACTTGAAATTTACCATTTGATTAACGAATTGGTTGATAAAGGATTGACTATCGTGATGATCTCTTCTGATATCACAGAAGTGATCGGGATGTGTGACCGGATTTTGGTGATGAAGTTGGGAGAAGTAAAAGGTATTCTGGAGAAAAATGAGTTTTCAGAGGAGAATATTTTGAGAATGTCTGTTGGATGACAAATAAACTGAATATGAAAATAAGTGGCATTTTAAAAAAGGCAGGACAATTCCTCATTGAATATAATACACTGGTCATCTTTCTGGTGATGGTATTGATATCCTCCCTTTTTTCTGACGTGTTTTTCTCGCACACCAATATTACCAATCTGTTGAGACAGGTTTCGGGAATTGGCATCATCAGCATGGGTATGCTGCTGGTGATCTTAACCGGGGGAATTGACTTATCGGTTGGCTCAGTCGTTGCTTTGACAAGTGTCTTGTGCGGATATTTCCTTCAATTTATGCCATTGCCTGTTGCTCTTGCTTGTTCAGTAATAGCCGGCATTGTGGTGGGTTCTTTTTCAGGTTACTTAGTTTCTGTTCACAGAATGGCGCCGTTTATTGCCACACTGGCTGCCATGACCATAGCCAGGGGGGCTGGATTTATTATCTCCAAAGGATCACCCATCATCATTGAATCCTCCGGATCCGGTCTGACCTCTTTTGGAACTGGCAGTATCCTCGGGATTCCCTATCCGGTATTTCTGATGTTTGCCATTTTTTTCCTTGTATTTTTTATTTTAAAGTACACTGTTTTCGGAAGGCTGATCATTGCAATCGGCAGCAATGAGGAAGCTGTAAGGCTTTCAGGTATCAAGCTGAAGCGTTATAAGTTCGCTGTATATGGCATAACAGGTGGATTTGCAGCCTTGGCCGGTATCATCAGTACATCGAGAACAGGTTAATGATCTCCTTTAATAGGCGTGGGATTGGAACTGGATGTTATTGCAGCCGTCGTCATTGGCGGTGCAAGTCTGAGCGGCGGTAAGGGAACAGCCCTCAATACCATGCTGGGTGTTCTTATTCTTGGCATCATCGGAAATCTGATGAACCTGCAAAATGTTCCCGCCTATCCCCAACAAGTAATCAAAGGGCTGATCATTATTGCCGCCGTGTTAATGCAAGGTTATAAAAGCCGGACAAGCTAATCTTAATTCGCTTTTCCCGTTTGTTGCCATTTCCCCGGAATTCAGGAATGGAAGTGGACAAAACACTACAAATCGATGAGTACTTTCATTGTTTTGTCCTTCTGTTTTTCAATGAAC
>CAZLDP010000005.1:0-17506 GCA_964558145.1 uncultured Prolixibacteraceae bacterium
GTCGCATACTGCGGAAGTATGTTCTCCGGCTTCTGCATAATATGAATGTACAAAGTATACAAAGTGATTCTCCATGGAGGGTGAAAAAAGTTCACCTCTCAGGTTGTAAATGGAATTCCATCCCATATGGGGGACCTTGTCCACAAATTCCCTTCCCGGTTCGGGATCAAACCGTTTCACCACTTCATCGAAAATTCCCAGGCACCTTGTGTCTCCTTCTTCCGACCAGGAACACATCAACTGAAGTCCCAGGCAAATTCCCAAAACCGGCTGGGTCAGCGAGGTGATGACCTGACTGAGACCATGTGCGTTCAGGTAGGCCATGGTATTGGCTGCTTCTCCCACTCCCGGGAATATGACCCTCCGGGCAGAATGGATCTGATCCGGGTCGGCCGTGATTTCTGCCTTCACACCCAATCGCAGCAATGCATTGCTCACCGACTCAATGTTCCCCGCATTATATTTAATGATTGCGACATCCACTTTCTTCAGAAATAATTCGCATCTCTTGTAGTGTAACCGGTATTTGGTATTCAGCGCCGGAAGTTGTTACCCGCCGGCCTGACGTTCCGGTTTCCGGTCACCTTTTACCTGTAATTAATTCAAGGCCATCTCAATCACCTTTTTCATCTCATCGAACTCCTCCTCTTTGAAGAGACGCGTGAGGAAAATAATTTTTCCTGATTTGTCGATGATCACATTGCGGGTGACGCCAGCTCCCTTTTCCGCGTAGGTGTAGAAAATTTTTCCATCCGGATCCAGGGCCAGAGGATAGGTAATTCCTATCTCCTTTCCGAATTTGACCACCTTTTCCAAAGGTTCATTGAGATCGATCCCGTAAAGGGCGAAACCGGGATTGTTCCGGTGTTTTTTCCAGATCTCCTTTTCGATATGAGGCATCTCCTTGCGACACACCCCGCACCAACTGGCGGTAAACTGGAGCATCACCACCCTGCCTTTCAGATCCGTGAGCCTCACCTTTTTACCGTCAGTCAGGGTCATCTCAAAATCAGGGGCCTGCTCTCCGGGCTTCACTACATAACCGTAATCGGCGGGTACTTCCATCTGTGCCGGATTCTGGCCTCGGACAACCTCAGTGTTCATGCTTGAAATAGTAAGTAGGATCAGGGTTGCCATCAAAAATTTCTCTGCTTGTTTCATTTATTCTTCTGTCTCTTTTCAAATGAATACCACTGTGCGGTTTTTAAACACGGGAACTTTATGTTGCACGTGTTTGAAGACTGCCTGCTAAAGTACGATTTTTTCAGGATCAAGACCTTTGTGGACCAGGTTATTCAAAATATCACCGTGTTCTTTTTCTCTTTTAATGAACGAATACTTTTCATTCAAAGGAATCATAAATTGAGTCTATTTAATGACTTCAGCCATAACCCGCCGGCCTAAACCTGCCTGAACTGAGTGAGGGTCTTAAAGCGTCCCCTTGGTGGTGGGCAGTTGAAAGTTGAACGGATCGCGCCGGAGAGCCATCTTCACTGCCCGGGCAAAGCCCTTGAAAAGGGCTTCCGCCTTGTGGTGGTCGTTATCTCCTTCTGCCTGGATGAAAAGGTTGCAACGGGCATTGTCGGAAAATGACTTGAAGAAGTGGAAGAAAAGCTCGGTGGGCACGTTACCTACCTTTTCCCGGAGGAAATTCACCTTCCAGACAATCCAGGGGCGTCCGCTGAAATCGAGGGCCACTGTGGCAAGGGCATCGTCCATGGGCAGGACAAACCCGTACCGTTCCATCCCGGTTTTATTCCCGAGGGCTTTGCCGAAGGCTTCTCCCAGCGCCAGGGCAGTATCTTCGATGGTGTGATGCTCGTCGACATGGAGATCGCCCTTCACGTTGATGGTCAGATCACATCCCGAATGGCGGGCAATCTGGTCGAGCATGTGGTCAAAAAAGCCCAGTCCTGTGGAGATTTCACCTTTGCCCGTTCCGTCTAAATTCAGGAATACCCTGATGTCGGTTTCCTGTGTTTTGCGCACTACAGTGGCTGTACGCTCCGGAAGGGCCAGAAAAGTGTAGATATCTTCCCAACTGTTCGTTACAAGGGCACAATGACCAGCTAATCCGGCCGCCGTCACCTCTTCAATTGTCAGCACGGGGGAATAGAGGATGGCCTGTGTTCCCAGGTTGACCGCCAACTGAAGGTCGGTGAGCCGGTCGCCGATTACGTAACTCCCTGCCAGGTCATAACTCCCGTCAAGGTATTTCCCCAGCATGGCTGTTCCGGGCTTGCGGGTGGGAGCCTTCTCCTCCGGAAATGTCCGGTCAATAAGGATATCGTCGAAAGTCACCCCTTCATTCGACAGCGTACGGAGCAGCTTCCCCTGGACCAGTTCAAAAGCCTCTTCCGGATAGCCCGGAGTACCCAGTCCGTCCTGATTGGAAACCATCACCAGTTCAAACGGGAGCTTCTCTCTGATCCGCCGCAGGTTGGTGATCATGCCCGGTAAAAATTCCAGCTTCTCCAGGGTGTCGACCTGGAAATCTTCGGGAGGCTCCACAATCAGGGTGCCGTCACGGTCAAGGAATAGGGCCTTCTTCATGCCTCAATGCTTTTAATTATTAGTAAACAATAAAAAATCAAACTGGATTTGGAGGATACCTTCGTTTCAGTAGTGTTCTTTATAATTTGCCATGCAATAATTGAAGTTCTTTCACCAGCAATTTGTTTTCTTCGGGTGTGCCCACCGTGATGCGAAGAGTTTCCTCGCAGAGCAGGATCCGTGAACGGTCACGCACGACTATCCCTTTTTTTGTGAGGTGGTTGTAAATTGCTTTAGCGCCTTTGACTTTAACAAGCAGGAAGTTGCCATCAGATGGCCAAACCTTTTCGACAACCGGATTTTTCTCCAGCTCGCGCGAGAGCCACTCCCGCTGTTCTAAAAGGGTTTTTACCCATTGTTCCTTTTCCTGGTTTTTCTCAAGCAGTTTCAGTGCGGTTTGCTGGGTCAGGGAGCTCAGATTGTATGGGTATTTGATCCGGTTCATCAGGGCGATGATGCCGGGTGCTGCAAATGCCATACCCAGTCTGAGTCCCGCCATCCCCCAGGCTTTGGAAAAAGTCTGCAAAATGATCAGGTTTGAAAATTCACCAAGTCGGGACAACAGGGAGCCTTTAAGGGAGAAATCGACGTAGGCTTCATCGACAACCACCGGTCCGGGGAATCCGCTAATCACCCTTTCCATCTCTCCGGAATCGAGTGCGTTACCTGTGGGATTGTTTGGAGAACAGAGAAAGATGAGCCGGGTTCCGGGGGTTACCGCTTCCAGCACCCGACCGGCATCCAACTGATACTCCTCCCTGAGGAGGGCGCCCCTTACTGCCACATGGTTGACTCCTGCTGCTACCCCATACATGCCGTAAGTGGGTTCGATCTGGACGATGTTGTGTTTCTCTGGTTCACAGAATATCCTGATCAGCAGATCAATGGGTTCATCGCTTCCGTTTCCCAAAAAAATGCGGGAAACATCGCATTTTTTGAGTTCTGCCACTTTTTGTTTGAGTTGTCGCTGCAGCGGATCGGGATAGCGGTTCCAGGGTTGGTTCCACGGATTTTCATTGGCATCGAGGAAAACCATGGCTTCACCGGAATACTCGTCACGGGCTGAGGAGTAAGGTTTCAATTGAAGAATATTGGGTCTTGCCCATTGTGTCACATCCATTTTAGTTTCCTTTGTTATTTAAGTATTCAAGCCGCAGGGTAATGGCATTTTTGTGGGCTTCAAGTTTTTCCGTTTCCGCCATGATCTCCACTATCGGTCCCAGGTTCCGGAGGCCGGTGGGGGTAATCTCCTGGAAGGTGATTTTTCGGATAAAGCTGTCGATATTCACTCCGCTGAATGCGCGTGCCCAGCCGTTGGTGGGCAATGTGTGGTTTGTACCTGAGGCATAGTCACCGGCGCTTTCAGGGGAAAAATTCCCCAGGAAAACGGATCCTGCATGGGTGATGGCAGGCGCTAATGCGCTGTAATTCCCGGTGGCGATGATCAGGTGCTCCGGAGCATACTGGTTGATCAGACTGATTATCTGGTCATCGTCTTCGAGGAGGACAATCCGGCTGTTGGCCAGCGCTTTTTCCGCAATATCGCGCCGGGGAAGCCTTTCCAACTGCTTTTGAAGTTCTTTTTCTATTTCGGGAAGAATCGAGTTTCCACGCAGAACCAGCAGTACCTGGCTGTCGGGCCCATGTTCGGCCTGGGAGAGAAGGTCGGCGGCAATGAAGGCGGGCTCCGAGGAGGAGTCGGCGATGATGGCCACTTCTGATGGGCCTGCCGGCATGTCGACTGCCACATCGCTGAGGCTCACCAATTGCTTGGCCGCCATGACGTACTGGTTGCCGGGACCGAAAATTTTGTCAACTTTTGGGGTGACCACACCATAGGCCATGGCCCCGATGGCCTGGACCCCTCCCAGCCTGAAAATGCGGGTGACTCCGGCAATCCAGGCTGCCGTCAGAATGGCAGGGTGAACGGATCCGTCGAGCCCCGGAGGGGTGCAAAGGATGATTTCCCGGCATCCGGCAAGACGCGCCGGAACAGCCAGCATCAGTACCGTAGAAAAGAGGGGAGCGCTTCCTCCTGGAATATAGAGTCCTACCTTTTCAATGGCTACCGGCTTTTGCCAGCACCATACTCCCGGCATGGTCTCCATCTTCGATGCAGGCTGAAGTTGAGCCCTGTGAAAGGCGGCAATGTTTGCGGCTGCCTGTTCCATCGCCCCCTTCAACTCCGGAGAGGATTGGTGCCATGCCTTCTCCATCTCCGCAGGAGTCACCTCCCACTCCTCCACAAGCACCCCGTCGAACTTAAGGGTCAGTTTCCGCAGGGCATCCTCCCCGTTCATCCGGATGGTCTCTAACAAACGGCCCACTTTGCCGGAAAGTTCGGAAACGTCGGACAGCGGCCGTCTCAGAATTTCGGGCCACTTGCTCCTGTCGGGATGATCGTATATTTTCATTTTTTTTCGTGGATAGATTTCCGGGTTTCTGATTTATTCTTGATTCTTTTCAGTGCATTTCAGTAAGGGAAAAGGTTCCCTGCTCCACCTCCTTGCCACTATGCCAGTTGGGAAAGGTGTGTCAGAAAATCATTTTTTCGATGGGAACCACCAGAATGCCTTCTGCTCCTGCTTTTTTCAACCTGCCAATCACCTCCCAGAATCCCGATTCGCTGATCACCGAGTGAACTGAACTCCAGCCGGGTTCGGCTAAAGGCATCACGGTGGGACTTTTCATCCCGGGCAGGATCGACGAAATCTCAGGGATTTTTTCGTTGGGTGCGTTCAGCAGAATGTACTTTTTCCCTTCGGCACGCTGAACCGACTCGATTCTGAAAATCAGATCCTCCAAAATTGCCCTTCGTTCTGGAGAGAGTTCCCTGTTGGCAATCAGAACCGCTTCGGAAGTTACTACGGTTTCCACTTCTTTGAGCCGGTTGCTCACGAGGGTCGACCCTGAACTCACAATGTCGAAGATAGCATCGGATAATCCTATTCCCGGTGAAATCTCCACCGAGCCATTGATGACATGAATTTCAGAGGAAAGACCGTTTTCAGAAAGCCATTTTCTGAGTATGGCAGGATAGGAAGTGGCGATTTTTCGTCCTGTAAACCATGCTTTCCCAGGATAATCCGTTTGCTGGGGAATGGCCAGGGAGAGACGGCAGCGGCTGAAGCCCAGCCTTTTGACGATCGTTACATCTTCAGCCCGTTCCAGTACCTCGTTTTCGCCCACGATGCCCACGTCGGCTGCCCCGTAGGCCACAGTCTGCGGAATGTCGTCGTCGCGCAGATAGAGCGCTTCAAGGGGAAAATTCACAGCCGGCGATATCAGGTTACGCCGCCCGATCACCAGACTGATTCCCGCTTCTTCCATCAGTTTTACCGATCCTTCATTCAGCCGTCCTTGGGCTTGGATCGCAATTCTAAGTGTTTCCTGCATAGTTCAGATTCAAAAAAAAAGCCTACCATTTATGGTAAGCCTTCAGGTTTGTATTTTCAGCAAGTTCCAAACAAACACCTAGGGCCTGCCATGGGGCAGATTACCATAATGATGCCTGTGATGGATTTGAATGCCTTGCATAATTCATTTATTTTTTGCAATGTTAGTTATAAAAGATAGGAATGTCAAATTAATAAGTAATAAATTGACATCAATCTTGCGATTTAATAATGGGTTAAAAAAAGCTGCCTTAGGGGCAGCTTTGACGGATAACCGCTTTTGTTTTCAGAATTTATAACTGAAGCCAGCGCCGAAGAGTTGTTTCCACTGCATCAGGCTGTTCTTGCCTTCGATCTGGATGTCATCGTCGTAGATCATGTTGGTGATCAGGTTGGCCGACAGGTATTTGTTGATTTTCATATTGACCCGGAAATCCCAGTTGACGTCGATGTTTTGCGGGTTGTGGAGGTAATTGGAGAAGAGGCCGAGGCCGGTCACCATGTCCACATTGGTCATCAAAGGGAGTTTAAGTTCAGATTTAAGGGTACCACCTAATTCTGCGCGGAATTTTTTATTCTGTTCAACGCCGAATGCACCGATACTCGAAAGATCGTCGTCAAGAACGAAGGTGAACTTGGATCCTAAAGGGGAGAGGAAAACCGAAAATGTGTCGCTGGGTTTGAAGTCGATCCCCAGGGCAAGCGTCAAGTAGGCAGGCGCAAAGAGGGCGGAGATTTTGTCGGTGGTATTGGGGTACTTGTACCCATTGGCGAACTGGGATCTGAAATTGAAGAGTCCGGTATAGAACCACTTGCTTCCGGGCGCCATTTTGTAACCAGCCTTGGAGCTGAATTCCATTTTGTCTTCCGACTTGATCATTTGGGCGGAACCTTCTTTGAGAAGGCCATAGCCCAGGTTCAGGCTGTTGTCCCATGCAAGGCGATCTTTCAGGTAATTGGCCGCGTAATTGTAAAGGGCAACTCCCGAAACTGAGTTTTTTCCGCCTGCTGCCCAGTTGGAAAAGGATACCTGGCTGAAGTTCAGGGTAAAGTCGCCTTTGCGTTTCCAGAATGTGGTGTCTTTCACCTCCTGGGCATTCAATCCAAAGAAAACGAGCCATGCAAAGATGGAGAGGGTTAATTTTTTCATTTCAGTAGATCTTAAACCTGTTGTTTCAAGTGAACTTGTTGGATAATAAACAGAATGACAAATAGTTAATAACACTTTGTGTATCAGCGCCTTGATGTTTAAGCAGAGCGATTATTCCACTTCAGGAAGTTGATTGATTTTTTCGTCGACCAGGATACGCCCACAGTATTCACACACGATTATTTTCTTGCGGTTGGCAATGTCGAGCTGGCGCTGGGGCGGGATTTTGTTGAAGCATCCGCCGCAGGCATCGCGCTGGATGGTTACCACAGCCAAACCATTCCGGGCATTTTTGCGGATCCTTTTAAAGGCGGTTAACAGCCTTGGCTCAATGAAGAATTCAATCTTTTCCGCTTTTGCCTTCAGCTTTTCCTCTTCAATTTGGGTCTCCTCCGTGATTTCCTCCAACTCCTTGTTTTTCCTGCTGAGGTCTTCAAGCCGTTCATTGAGCAGGGTTTTGGAACTGGAAATGGCCTCTTTTTTTGCCGTCATGTCGGCAGTAAACTCCTTGATCCGTTTTTCCGACAACTGAATCTCGAGATTCTGAAATTCAATTTCTTTGGCAAGTGAATCAAATTCCCGGTTGTTACGGACATTGTTCTGCTGTTCCGTATATTTGGTAATCAGTGTTTGCGATTCCTTGATGGCAATCTTTTTATTGTTGATGGAGATTTCAATCCCTTTGATTTCATCATCCAGGTTGTGAAGCCTGGTTTTCAGCCCTGCGATTTCGTCTTCGAGATCCTGGACTTCAAGCGGCAATTCCCCGCGAAGAACCTTAATCTTGTCAATTGCGGATGCTACGCTCTGCAGTTCATGGAGTGCCCGCAGTTTTTCTTCTATGGAAACTTCTTTTTCTTCTACTCTGGAAAACTGAGTATTCATAACTATATCGAGTTAATTTTTAACTGGTTACATCTAAAAGTAATAGCCAACCGGGTTGGTTTTTACCGTGGTTAAACGGACTGCAAATGTAGGGAATTTTTTTGTAAGTAATTCAAGAAAAAGTTCGCATGTAAATTGCTCACTTTCAAAATGCCCGATATCGGCCATTACAATTTTACCAGCAGGTTCAAAGAATTGGTGGTATTTGATGTCTCCGGTAACGAAAAACTGTGCTCCCGCGCTTATCGCTTCTTTCAGGAGGAATGAACCGGCGCCGCCGCAAAGCGCTACCCTCGAAACAGGCTTTTGCAGAAGTGGAGAATGCCGGATGACCGGAATGGAGAAACTATTTTTAAGGAGTTCTAAAAAAGCCCTTTCTTCCATTGGTTGAGGAAGAGTCCCGATGATTCCGCCACCGACCCTGTCATATTTATTGGCCAGGGGGTACAAGTCGTAAGCTACCTCCTCGTAGGGATGGGCTTTTAACAAAGCGGCCACAACCTGGTTTTCCACCCATTCGGGGAGAATGGTCTCCACGCGGACTTCAGGTTCTGTTTGGAGTTGACAGGGAATTCCCGAAAAGGGATGGGTCTCCTCACTGCCCCTGAATGTTCCCTTCCCTTCCCCGCTGAAGCTGCACTGGTCGTAATTCCCGATGTGCCCGGCTCCGGCAGCCCAGAGGGCTTCCCTCACCTGATCGAGGTGGCCGGGGGGAACAAAGGTGACCAGTTTAAGGAGTTCCCTTTCCAAAGGCAGGAGAATGCGGGTGTGGCGAAGTCCTAGTTTACGGGCGATCATGGAGTTGACACCTCCGGTGATGTGATCGAGGTTGGTATGGGCGGCATAAAGGGTGATCTGGTGACGGATGGCCTTCATCAGGA
Source organism: uncultured Prolixibacteraceae bacterium (assembly GCA_964558145.1). Classification (GTDB taxonomy): domain Bacteria; phylum Bacteroidota; class Bacteroidia; order Bacteroidales; family Prolixibacteraceae; genus UBA1413. The sequence goes on from CAZLDP010000005.1 coordinate 8,865, forward strand.
TCTGCCCGGTAGGGGTAGTTCCGGTGATTTTCTTCAGATTCCCGAATATCACGGGATGGTGGGCGATGACCAGGTTGCAGCCTGTATCGATGGCCTCATCGATCACCTCAGGGGTGATGTCAAGGGCAATGAGCACCCCTGTAACTGCGACTGCCGGATCGCCGCACTGGATGCCGGCATTGTCATAACTTTCCTGCAAAGCCGGGGGCGCCAGTTGTTCAAGTGTCCTGACCACTTCAGATATGGTGATTGCCGATTCCATGTTCCAATTGTTTTAATATATCCGGTTATTCAGTCCGGTTATTTGTCCCTTACTCCTTCACCTTCCGCGTCTCCTAGTTCATTCCGGATGTCGACGAGTTGCTGCCTGACGCGGATAAGTCGCTCGATCACCTCTCCGGTTTTAGAGGTGCCTTCCCTGTTCTTCTTAAGGAGTGCCTGTGCTCCCTTCAGTGTCATTCCCTTTTCCTTGACCAAATGATAGATTACCCGGAGTTGCTCAATGTCTTCCTTTGTAAAGAGGCGGTTCCCCTTCTTGTTTTTCTGAAGTTTTAGGATAGTAAACTCTTTTTCCCAGAACCGGATCAGGGAAGCATTCACTCCAAGCAGTTGAGCCACTTCACTGATGCTGAAGTATATCTTTTCTATTTTGGGTTCCTTGTAAGGCACTTTTTAGTCGAAACTCTGTCCCATGTTGGACGAAATGGCGATCATACGCTCATATTCCTGAGGAGTAAGATCCATGTAAAAGAAATACTGGGGATTCACAGGTTCGCCGTTTTTGTGTACTTCGTAATGGAGGTGAGGCGCAGTGGAAGTGCCTGAGCTGCCAATATATCCGATCACCTCTCCTCTTTTGACTTTTTGCCCGGGCCTTACATTGAATTTGCTCAGGTGAGCATAGACCGTCTTGTACCCGAATCCGTGGTTGAGGGAGATTAGTCTGCCATATCCCGAATGTTCTGAGGTCACCTCATCTACCACTCCGTCGCCGGTGGCATAAATTTCAGTTCCAGTGGGCGCTGTAAAATCCATTCCGTAATGGAACTTCCTGATCTTGTATATCGGATGGATCCGGAATCCCCAACCCGAAGCTGTTCGCTTAAGACCCTTGTTCGATACCGGCTGAATCGAAGGGATCGATGCCAGCATTTTTTCCTTGTCCATAGCCAGCTTCAGCACTTCATCATACGATTTGGATTGCACATACGCCTGCTTGGCCAGGATATCGAGCCGGCGGGCAGTACTGATTACCAGCTCATTGTTGTCCATGTTTTCCAAATGCCCGTATTTGTTCGATCCTCCAAATCCCGCATTCCGGATCGAGGAAGGAATGGGCTCCGTTTCAAAAATGACCCTGTAAATATTGTCATCGCGCTGTTGAAGGTCGTTCAGCACATTCTCAATGGTTTCCAAATCCTTCTGCATCAGCTTGTACTGGGTGAGCAAACGCTGGTTTTCCCTTTTGATGGCTTTGGAATTGGGTGTTTCGTAAAAGTTGATGATTACAATTACAAAAACTACGGCAAAAGCCATGCTGCTCGAAAAATAGGCTAAAAATCGGGTAAACTGTTCTTTGAAGGAAACACCGTGTTCTTCATAACTCAACGTTTCCAGATTAAAACGATACTTTTTTTTGGCCATATTAGGTTTACTAATTTTTAATTCCGTTTCCCCCGGAATTAATTATTTCGCATAAATTTGCACAATTTCTATGAATAACGGATAAAATTGGAGGTAAAAGTAATGATTAACAGGATTAAATCCTTTTTTGGTCTTCCTCTTTAATGTTTTTTAACAATATTTAAAAGATAAACTGCACGTTTAAGATGATGAATTCTAAAGAAATACGTTCTGCTTTTCTCGGTTTCTTTGCAGAAAAACAACATCAGATTGTTTCGTCAGCTCCCATGGTGATAAAGAATGATCCTACGCTGATGTTTACCAACGCTGGGATGAACCAGTTCAAGGATATTTTTCTGGGGAACGAACCGGCGAAGTGGCCACGGGTGGTTGATACCCAGAAATGTTTGCGGGTATCGGGAAAGCACAACGACCTGGAGGAGGTGGGGCTGGATACTTACCACCACACGATGTTTGAAATGTTGGGTAATTGGTCATTTGGCGACTATTTCAAGAAGGAGGCCATTGACTGGGCATGGGAATTGCTTCATGAAAGGCTGAAGATTCCGGCTGACCGTTTATATGCAACGGTTTTTGAGGGCGATGCTTCCGAAAATCTTATTCGCGATGAGGAGTCAGCCAGGCTGTGGGGGCAATACCTTCCGGAGGAACGCATACTCAACGGAAATAAAAAGGATAATTTCTGGGAGATGGGCGACAGCGGTCCGTGCGGACCCTGTTCCGAGATCCATGTGGATATCCGAGATGAGGCCGAATGTGCCCTGGTCCCCGGCCATGAATTGATCAACAGAGATCATCCACAGGTGATCGAGATCTGGAACCTGGTGTTTATCCAGTTTAACCGGAAGGCCAACGGTCAGTTGGAACCTCTGCCGGCAAACCATGTCGACACCGGTATGGGCTTTGAAAGGCTATGTATGGTCATCCAGGGAAAGAAATCAAATTACGATACCGATATCTTTCAGAATATCATTGCGGAGATAGGCAGGCTGAGCGGACGCCGATACGGCGACAAGGTGAAGGCTGACATTGCCATGCGGGTAATTGCCGACCATTTGCGGGCTGTCTCATTTGCCATTGCCGACGGACAACTTCCCTCGAACAACAAGGCAGGATATGTGATCCGGCGCATCCTCCGGAGGGCTGTCCGTTATGGATACACCTTCCTGGAATTCCGCGAACCTTTCCTCTGCCGGTTGGTGGAGGCGCTGAAACAAACAATGGGAGAAGCTTTCCCTGAACTGGAAGCCCAGCAGAATCTGATCGAAAAGGTGATCCATGAGGAGGAGGAGTCTTTCCTGCGGACCCTCGACACGGGTATCCGGCTCTTGGAACAGTTGATGGTCAAAGCATCCGCGGAAGGAGAGAAGCAGATTTCGGGGAGGGATGCCTTTTTGCTTTACGATACCTATGGTTTTCCGCTCGATCTCACCCAACTGATCGCCCGTGAGAACGGGATGACTGTCGATGCCGCCGGTTTCGACCGCGAGATGCAGGTGCAGAAGGAGCGGTCGCGGAATGCGGCGGTCCAGGAGACCGACGACTGGGTGGAGGTGAACCGTGCCGACAAGGTGGTGTTCACAGGATATCGCGAAATGGTGACCTCTACGCGGATCGCCCGCTATCGCCGCGTCAATCAGAAAAACAAGAGTTTTTACCAGGTGGTGCTCGAAAAGACCCCCTTCTATGCCGAGTCGGGCGGACAAGTGGGCGACACGGGCTATCTGGAGAGCAACGGACAGAAGGTGAAGGTGATCGATACGCGCAAGGACAACAACCTGATCGTGCACATCACGGAGACTTTGCCGGCTGACCCGGCCGCTCAAATAACTGCGGTGGTCCACGAGAGCCGGCGACGCCGTACGGCTTGCAACCATACTGCGACCCACCTGCTCGACCATGCCCTCCGCAAAGTGCTGGGCGCCCACGTAGAACAAAAAGGATCGCTGGTGCACCCCGATTACCTGCGGTTTGACTTCTCCCACTTCGGAAAAATGTCAGCAGAGGAGTTGGAAGAGGTACAGAAACAGGTCAATACGATGATCCGCCTGAACCTGACCCAGGAGGAATTGGAAGAGGTTCCTTTCGGGGAGGCGGCGGCAATGGGCGCAATTGCTCTCTTCGGCGAGAAATATGGGGAGACGGTAAGGGTGATCCGCTTCGGAGAATCGGTTGAGCTGTGCGGAGGAACCCATGTCCGCGGCACGGGTCAGATAGGCCATTTCATTATCCTCTCCGAGAGTGCCATCTCTGCGGGAGTCCGGCGCATCGAGGCCATCACGGGCAAAAAGGCAGATGAATACCTGCAGGAGAAACTGCAGGAGCTGACTGAAGCAAAGGCATTGTTTGCCCAGGGCCGGGAGCTGAAGCTGTCGGTGGCCGTCCTGATGGAAGAGAATGAAAAACTGAAAAAGCAGGTGGCCGAATTTGAGAAGAAGGCGGGAGCCGGCGAGAAGGAGAGATTGAAGCAGTCGGCGCGCAGGATGGATGACGTGACCGTTATCGTCGGCCGCACCTCCCTAGGTTCGGCACAGGCCGTCAAGGATCTGGCCTACCAGTTGAAGAGCGAAGTGCCCGGGTTGTTCCTGGTCTTGGGCGCCGAAATTGAAGGCAAACCCCTGCTCACCGTGGTGATGTCTGATGAGGTGGTGAGGGCACGCGGACTCGATGCCGGAAAGATCGTCAAGGAAGCCGGCAAGGAGATCAAAGGGGGCGGCGGAGGCCAGCCTTTCTATGCCACGGCAGGGGGAAAAGAATCCTCCGGACTCGATGCTGCCATCGCCAAAGCGCTCTCCTTTCTGAGTGAACAGTAGAATATTACAATCAGAAATTCGATTTTCACAATAGTAAGAGTAAGATATACAGATATATACATATTATTTATATTCATTCTAAATAAAGTCGGAGGGGTCAGGACTTCTCCGGCTTTGTATTTCAGGGAAGGGGCATTCCCTATCTTTGCATCTTTTAAAATTATAGGCTATGAGCAAAGAAGTGACCCGTACGTTTGACATTCTTGACCGCATACTCAGTGAATTCCCCCGTCCCGATGCCCTGGGGGGCAAAAAAGGCTCCGAATGGTATACTTTTTCTACGGAGGAGTACGCCCGTAATTCCAGGCGGTTTGCCCTGGGCTTGCTGGCCATGGGGGTTGAAAGAGGCGATAAGGTGGCCACGGTGACCAATAACCGTCCAGAGTGGAATATTGCCGACATGGGGCTTGCCATGGTGGGGGCGATACACGTGCCTATCTATCCTACCATTGGGGAAGATGAGTACAATTACATCCTGAAGCATTCTGAATCACGTTTTCTGATCGTCGGGGATGCCAAATTGTACGAAAAACTCAAACCTGTTGCGGACAGGATTCCGTTGCTTAAGGAGATATTTGCCTTCGAGAGGGTACCGGATTGCCGTCATTATGAGGAGATCATGGAGGCCGGCGACCGGAACTGCTTAGCCCTGGAAACCCGTTTGGATGCTGCCATGGCCTCGGTACAGCCCGCAGATCTGGCTACCATTATTTATACTTCCGGAACTACTGGGGTGCCCAAAGGGGTGATGCTGTCGCACCGCAATCTGGTCTCCAATTTCACGGTACATGCCAAAATGCATCAACTGGGGAAGGAGCATCGGGTGATCAGCTTCCTGCCCCTCTGCCATGTCTATGAGCGGAGTGTCAATTACCATTTCCAGTTCAAGGGGATGGGCATTTATTATGTGGGCAACCTGGGACAGATTATTGGAGCAGTGAAAGAGATCAAGCCTCACATGTTTAACTCGGTGCCCCGTTTGCTTGAGCGGGTCTATGACGGTTTCGTGGCCAAAGGCAAGGAGTTGACCGGCATCAAGAAGTCGCTCTATTTCTGGGCGATGAGGCTGACCCAGCACTTTGAATACAATAAACAATACTCGCCGCTGCTAAAGTTGAAGATCCGCATTGCCGACAAGCTGATTTATTCGAAATGGCGGGAGGCTCTGGGCGGTAACATCATTTACGTGGTATCGGGGGGAGCGGCTTTGCAGCCCCGGATTGCCCGCACGCTGGGTATGGCCGGTATGCTCAACCTGGAAGGGTACGGCCTGACGGAGACCTCCCCGGTGATCGCTGTCAACAATCCGGCCACCAAAGAGATGAAAATTGGCACTGTGGGACCTGTGTTGGAAGGCTTCGAGGTGAAGATCGCCGAAGATGGAGAGATCCTCTGCAAAGGGCCCGGCGTAATGATGGGCTATTACAAATCGCCTGAAATGACCGCCGAGGTGATCGACGCCGACGGGTGGTTCCACACGGGCGACATCGGTACTTTCGAAGAGGGAAAATACCTGAAGATCACCGACCGAAAGAAGGAGATGTTCAAGCTTTCGGGAGGGAAATACATCGCTCCCCAGATGATCGAAAACAAGCTGAAGGCTTCGGAACTCATCGAGCAGGCGATGGTGATTGGTTCCGGCGAAAAGTTTGCCTCGGCGCTCATCGCCCCCAATTTCGTTCTGCTGCACGACTGGAGCGCCGAGAACCACATCCACTTTGAAAACAACAAGGAACTGGTGCGGATTCCCGCAGTGGTTGCCAGGATGCAGCAAGAGGTGATTCAGATCAACAAGACCCTTGGGCAACATGAGGAAATCAAGCGTTTCCGGCTGGTGTGTGACGAATGGACCCCGGCGACCGGAGAGTTGTCGCCCACGCTGAAACTGCGTCGCAATGTAGTTGCTGCCAAGTACAAGCACATCATCGACGAAATCTACACCGTTTCAAAATAATGGGCCTATGCTGTTCGGCTCAGGTCGGGAGGCGGTGGCTCCGCTCCGGGTTGTCCCCGGAATCGCCTTCTTTTTAGAGGTATTTCCGGTAGATCTCGTTTCAGTATGCAAATGCGACAAATATGGTTTTATTTTCTTCTATGATGATGCCTGTCTGGTAATGACAAACGAACGTATGGGAAAAGTAAGTGATCCGGAAACTGGCCAGGTATTGAGAGATCAGGAAGAAGAATTTTCTGCGCTTAATCTCAAAACACAGGAATCATTCAACGGTTGGACCATTATTTACTGCAAGGATATGCAGACAGGATATGCTGTTGGTAAATCCAGGCGGAGTTAAAAGTTTACTGGTGTTCAGGTTCAGGAAAAGATGCGCTCCCAGGGAATTCGGGTGGCCATCAGGGCAACAGCCAAAGTATACCAAATGGCCGCGAGTTTATGTTTGCGCGCTTTAAACTGGGCTTTGCGGGAGCCGTTGCGGCCGAAATGGATAAATACAAGGGCCGTGACCATGACAACGATGTGCTCGACCGCGTAAAAACGGATATCCGGATTTTGCATGGCGGCGCCGAAATCGTTGAAGGCCTGCCTGGTGATAGGGCTGAGAGCGGCGTAAAGGAGGATGCCGGCAACCAGTTGAAGATCCACAAGAATGGTAAGCAGGTTCCCGGCGAACATGTCGCCCGCCGACCATCGTTTTTTGAGGATCCATCTGGTCCAGGCCCTGAGGAGGGCAATGAGGGCAGTCAAAAGGAGCGCCCAACTGAGATATTGATGGATAAGGGTTACTGTGGGATACCAGTGTGCAATGTTCATTGTGTTTTGGTGCTTTATTTCAGGGTGGCTAAGTTAAAGAGTTCACCCGGTTTTACAACCGTAATGCCGTTTCTATTTTCCCACAATGCAGCATTGATCATTGCGCGGGCCACAGTGGCTGCAGATATGGGACGGTAATCCCGGAAAATCAGTCTGGAGACTTTCCCCATGACGGCAGCAGACCACTCTTCAGCAGGCCTGCGGATTTCCCGGCTGCCAGTGAGAATGGATGGCCGGAGAATATGAATGGTCTGAAACGGGAGTTTCTGCACTTTCTCATCCAATTCTCCCTTTATACGGGAGTAGAAAACGATAGATCGGGGATTGGCTCCTGCTGCTGAAACCAGGAGATATTTTCTAACTCCGTTTTGGGCGGCGGCTTCCGCGAAGTGGAGGTTGTAGGTGAAATCGACCCTGTACTGGGCCTCCTTGGAACCGGCTTGTTTCAGGGTGGTCCCCAGGGTCGAAAAAAGGAGGTCTCCGGTAACCATCGAACTCCAGCTTCCCGGTAAATCGAAGTTGATAAGGTGTTCTTCAAGACGGGGATGACTCAATCCGCTTTTACGGCGAACAAAGATCCGCACAAGTCCGATTTCCTCTCTTTCAAGAAGTTGGCTCACCAACTCCCGCCCCACCATTCCTGTAGCGCCGATCACGTTCGCAACCATTAATTTTTCCACAGGGTCAAGTTGTTAATTTATTATCTTAATATGAAGCTATTTAAAACTTATGATGTAAGGTTATTCAGTTATTCCGACCTTCTAATCCTGTTTCAGCAGTCCGTCGTTGAGGAGTTGTTCGACATGGCCAAGAATGGTTTCTTCCCAGGGACGGAACCGGATGCCCAGCTCATTGATGATCCGGGAGTTGTCAAACCGCAGGTCGTAGCCGAAGTTTTTCCGGATGAAAGAGGGGGAGTAACCAGCCAGAGGACCTACGATATAGAAGATCCAGGTAGGCATATACCTGGAAGGAAGAGGGAGTCGCGGGTATTTGTTCCGGATTGCGCGGGCGATTTCAAGGAAATCGATGCTATGAGGGGCTGCAATATGGCGGCCGCTCACCTGTGGTGCGAAAGCTGCTCTCACATGAGCGAGGGCTACATCCCGGACATCGACAATGGCCTGGGTTCCGCGTGGCACCCCGAGCCTGAAAAAGCCCGATGTCAGTTGGCGCATCAGCCTGATGCTGGTGGAATCGGTACGTCGGGAAAGGGAAGGGCCCAGGATAAAACCCGGATTGATGACGGCAAGGCTCACCCCGGGAGTCTCTCCGGCAAGCTTCCATGCTTCTTTCTCGGCCAGCGTCTTGGAGTAGGAATAGGGCAGGTCGGTGAGCGAGGAGGTGGAATTCCAGCGCTCCTCGTTGAAACTCTTTCCTACGATGGATTTCGATTCGATGGCATTCCCATATAT
>CAZLDP010000005.1:17516-20268 GCA_964558145.1 uncultured Prolixibacteraceae bacterium
GGCGGCAATGCTGCTGGTCAGCACAATCCGCCGGACCGTTACTGACTTGCGGATGCTTCCGAAGATATTCCGTACCCCTTCGACGGCAGGCTCTATCAGTTCCTTCCGGGGGTTTTTCACTCCTGAACTCTCAAAGGGGGACGCCGTATGGATCACCACGCTGCAACCGGCAGTTGCTTCATTGAACGAACCGGGCTGAAGCAAGTCTGCCTCGTAAATCGTCAGTCTGCCGGGAATCTGCAGTCCAAGACGGGTTAGATGATCATATTTCCGCCTTTCATTTTTACTGCGGATGGTGGTATGTACCACTTTCCCCTCTTCTAAAAGGAGTTTGACAATCCAAGAGGCGAGGTATCCCGATCCCCCTGTTACCAGCACAGTGGCTGGAGCGCTGCTGTTTTCGTCCATAATTCTTTTGTTTAATAACAAATTTGTGTGAAAAAGGGTTTTGAAGATACGAAAAAATCAGATGATACTTTATTTTCCGGCTGATCCGGGAGTTTTTCTTAATTTTAACCATTAAAAATTGCATCTATGTCATTCTTTTCAGACTCCACGGGATTGTATACCGATTTTTATGAGTTGACCATGGCCTACGGCTATTTCCGGAAGGGCAGGGCCGGGGAGACCGCGGTATTTGACTATTTTTTCAGGACGAATCCCTTTCAGAACGGCTTTACCGTGTATGCCGGATTGCGCGATTTGTTGGACATGCTGGACCAATTCACCTATCGTGCGGCCGATCTGGAGTATTTGCGGGGACTCGGCTTTGCGGATGATTTTCTGGACTATCTCCGCGATTTTCGTTTCCGGGGAACCCTCTACAGCATGGAAGAGGGAGAGGTGGTTTTCCCGGGCGAACCTTTGGTGCGTGTGGAAGGGAGCCTGATTGAGACGCAATTGGTGGAGTCGGTGTTGCTGAATGTGCTCAATTTCGAATCGCTGGTGGCCACCAAGGCTTTCAGGGTGAGGCAGGCTGCCGGAGCGCGCCTTGTGTCGGAATTTGGATTACGGCGTGCCCAGGGACTGGGTGCCATGAAGGCTTCCCGGGCCTCGGTAATCGGGGGCGCCGACAGTACTTCCAATACGATGGCAGCCAAATTATATGGTATCAGGGCAGCCGGAACCCAGGCCCACTCGTGGATCCAGAGCTTCAGTTCCGAGCTGGAAGCCTTTATGGCCTATGCCGATGTGCATGGCAGCAAAACTATCCTGCTGGTCGATACTTACGATACCCTCCGGTCGGGGATCCCCAATGCCATTCTTACAGCCAAAGCAATGGAAGAGCGGGGCGAGCAGCTTCTGGGAGTGCGGTTAGACAGTGGCGATCTGGCTTTTCTATCCAAAAAGGCCCGGAAAATGCTGGATGAGGCGGGATTATCCTATGTGAAAATTGTGGCATCGAATCAGTTGAATGAGCACGTGATCATGAGCCTGCTTAATGAACAACATGCCCCGATTGACTCTTTCGGGGTGGGTACCGAACTGGTATCGGCCAAGCCCGATGCCGCCCTTGATGGCGTGTACAAGCTGGCAGCCGTGGGGAATGCCCCCCGGATGAAAATTTCGGAAAACGTGGAGAAAGTGACGCTCCCGGGGGCCAAGTGTGTGGTCAGGTTTTTCGATGACGACGGATTATTTTATCGCGACGGAATCTTCCTGGAAGAAGAAAACCTTAGCGGGGAGATGCTCCTCCACAATCCCAAATTTCCCGAGAAGCAGACCGACGTGTCGGGACTCCGGTTCGAACATCTCCTGAAACCGGTGTATGCGGAAGGGAAACGGCTGGTCGAAGAGAAGAGTCCGGCCGAAATCAACGACTACCTGCAGGAACGGATGGCTTTGCTGCCGGCAGAACATCGCCGGTTTGTGCGGCCTCATATTTACAAAGTGGGCATTTCGACGAAATTGTTGCAACTCCGGACCGACCTGGTGCGCCATGTGCAACGGGGATGACAGTGCAGAAGAAATCAGCAAAAAGGCGTGAGATCGATTCGATAATAAAGGCAGATCAAAGCCGGTTCTGTTCGGAATAAAACGAGGAGCATGAATACTTCACAATTTAACGGGGTGGCCGGTTCAGGCTTCCTGAACAAGCTGGAGATCGCAAAGCCCACCTTTGTGGTGGATGAGGCGGTATGCCGGCGGAATATCGCTCGCATGGCAGGGAAAGCCAGGGAAGCGGGGATGCGTTTCCGGCCCCATTTCAAAACCCATCAGAGCGCAGCCATCGGAGAGTGGTTTAGGGAGGAGGGGGTCACGGCCATCACGGTCTCTTCGGTAACAATGGCCCGTTATTTCGCCGGCGCCGGGTGGAAGGAGATCACCATTGCCTTTCCGGTGAACATCAGGGAGATGGAGGAGATCAACCGGCTGGCAGCGGAGGTACAACTCGACTTGCTGGTCGAGAATGAGATCGTCATGAACCATCTGGTTAACCAGTTGAAGGAGCCGGTCGGGATCTGGATTGAGATCGACACCGGGTACCACCGGACGGGTGTGGATGCCATCAAAACGCGGGTGATTGACCAGATCCTGGAGGTGATGCAAAGGAACGACAGGATGAAATTCCGTGGATTTTTGAGCCATTCGGGGCAGACCTATTCCGCCCGGTCGTTGGAAGATATCCGGATCCGCCATGCCCATGTGCTTTTGCAGATGCGATCGCTGAAGAACCATTACCGGCCAGAGTGGCCCACGGTGGAGATAAGCCTGGGCGATACCCCGGCTTGTTCGGTATGCGACCAATGGG
>CAZLDP010000006.1:0-19348 GCA_964558145.1 uncultured Prolixibacteraceae bacterium
CATTATATGGTACTGTTACATTTATATAATCCGGGAATATGTCAGGATATATCCCTTCTTCATCAAAATCTTGAATGGTTGGGAAAGAGCAGGAAAATAAACCCCCTAAAAGGAGAAAAGCCAGACTAATATAATTAAATATTTTCATCTCTAAATATTAATAAAGTGAAAATAAAACCAATATGTGGATCCAAATTGTTTTTGCATGATTTCTTTATGCGAGGGGAGTCGACGAGTTTTTATGAACAAAGATTTATAAGCACTGAATTGATCGACTGTTCCTTTTGATATTCCGGTTTCCTTCCATTTTTCAGGCTGTGTTTCATAACCTATTAGTAGAGCCTGATTAATGGAATAAGGCAGTTGAGCTGGAAATATTTTAACTTGCTGGTAATCTGAAAATAGGTTCAAGAAAAGATATATTTCCTTTGACAACAACAAGTAGGCGAAAAAGTAGTCTCTTGCTGTACTGTTTGAAGGATTAATATCCATCAGAGCTTTAAGTGTTTCCGGAAACGTTCCTACAATTCCGGTTTTTCCTTTTGTTGGAAGAAAACCTCTTTTTTTAGAAATCAGAGGATCTTGAATACACAGAGATTCGTTGTATAGAAACTGTCGTTGATTGGTAGCCCATTCGCGATAAAAGAAGGTATGTTCGAGAATTCTGATATATTTTTCAGCTACTGCATATTCTCCAAAAATTAGATTTGTTTGAATAAGTCGTTTTAACAATCGCCCACTACCTCCGCCGGAACAAGTTTCATACCCTTCGAAAGCATAACGTTGGGAAGACGCAATATCTCCAACAGAAAAACTGATATCGCTTATTAAAGCTGATATAAAATCATTTTGTTTTCTTGGTACTTCCAGTGATAAAGGTCCCCTTTGATTAAACTGGAACATTTTCTGCAAAAGAGAACTTTTTTCCGCAAGAGCAAGATTCAGGTAGTTATGACAAAGGTAATTGTTTATATTTCTACGGCTGGATTCTTCTATTATCTTTTCCCATTGTTCTAATCGGGCAAAATAATCAAGTTTCTTTATTTCATAAGAATTGCGGTCTCCGAATTTTAAGAATCCTTGCCAGGATAGAAAAAGAAACAAGATGGTTTGTACTCCTAAAACCCAATAATTCATTCTCTCAGAAAAATTAGACTTTGGAAGGAAGGATACTACAATAATCCAGACTGGCAAAAGAAGCCAAGGGATATAAACCGAAGCAGGAGGATGAAGATTTGACAGACAGTACATATCCGGGAGTAAACTTGTCCTGAAGTTTCCTGTCAAAGAAAACCGGACTGCACACCATGATATCAAACATGCCCAAATTGGAAGCAATAACCAGCTAATGTTTTTTTTGTCTTTAACATTAATTAATTCATACAGGAAAAAGCAAACAGCAAAAAGAATAGAAACTGATCCGGCAATCCAATATAATAAAGGAACTGTTGCGAAAACCGCAACAGTTCTGAATATGGAATTTTTTATTGAAGTATAAAGGTTTAAGCAAATAATACATAACAAAAAAGATAAAACATAATGAAAATATATGTTGATGTTAAAGCACATCAATAGGCAGGAAAGTAAGATGGTGGCCGGGGCAAAAAAGAATAACTTAGTTTTCTCGTTTCGCAGAATAAGCCTATACGATTCTATAAATATAATTAAATGAATGAACGCGACAATTACAGCGCCAAGATAAGGTACGATGAAAAATTGTACCAAAAATTGAGAAAAATATTCTACCGTTCCTCCAGGATATGAGATCTTTTCAATAAAATACAACCAGGTTTTCAAAAACAATTGAAACTGTTCGATGTAGTAAAAATGATAAGCATTAAATCCCTGCAGAAACAGAAACATAACTAAAAAAAGCAATAACAATAAAATTCCTTTACGTTTTTTCATAGTTTATCATATAACTATCATATAACTTACAAAGGAATCTTTATTCGATTCCCAATCTTTAGTCCTGACATTTATTTTGTTTAAAAGTAATTATAAAAAACAAATTGTCAAAGAGTGATTCTTTTTTCAGCAGACCTTCTCTTTAACCGGATTAATGAAAATAAAAATTGATATTCCCCGCCGCTGGATGGGAAATGCACTTACCGGAATTCAATTTCGCGGAATTATCGGGTGCAATTGCCACTCAGAAGCATAAGGCTTCTCTCCGATAACAGGGAGGCAGGAAATACGCAATCTCGCGCAACCGAGAGGGATCATCGTGATTTCTTCTTCCTTTTCGTTTGAAAGAATCGGACCTGGTTGTAAATCAGGTACTGTTTTTGTGTGCTCATCAAGTTGCCAGTTAGGAATCCGTTTAGCTTTTACCAGGATTCGGATTGGGGCAGTCTCTTCAGTCCATGGTTGCAAAGCTATTTTTTCAGAAGTCTCAACTACTTTAAAACTTTGGGCAGGATTTTCACCACTGAGCAACAGTCCATAATTCCAAGGGGTGGTTGGAAAAACTTCCCTTTCAGGCCATAAATCGTTACCTCCATATCGGGACCACTTTTCCCCTATTTTTACAGAATAACTTAACGGTCCGCGATTAACAGTTACACTACCGTTGCGTGGCCAACGTTTCAGAGAAACGGTCATTGGTAAGTCAATTTCCAAACGGTCTCCGGAAACCCAGGTATGTTCTATGCGCAAGTATTCACCAGGTTTTGCATCAGATTCAACTATTTCGTCATTCAATCTGATAGTAGCTCCTACCGACCATATAGGAACTCGAAGGTATAATGGAAATGTAACTGGCTTTGAACAAAGCAATCTCATTTTCATCCTACCTTTAAAGGGATAATTGGTGTCGGTTTCGATTGATACAGTTGTTCCATTCTTTCCTACTTTTGCTGTGACATTGTTTGGAGCATACATCCATGCAATCAATCCCTGATCAGCAGAAGCTTGCCATAGATTTTCAACAAATCGGGGCCAGGTCATTGCTACATTATGCTGGCAGCAACGATAAATCCAAGGGGAGTAACTGATCTGGCGTCCTTTATTATTATAGTCATGGGATTCACCAGCATCGAGTTGCGGCTGGTTGGAGGCGGTCAAATAATGAAGTCCTTTCAAATCGGGAGTCATGGCTGCAGGAAAATGATTAAAAAGCAAATCTTCTGTACGATCGGCATAAACAGTTTTACCGGTAAGCCGGGCCAGGAGATAAAAACTACGGGCAAATTCACCGAATCCACAGGTCTCAAATCCTTGGCGCGGGTCCACGTAACCCGGGCGTATTCTTTCGTCGGCGGCAAAAATGCCTCCGGGAGTTTGTCCCCAAGCTGTCATATGTTCTTTATACCAGTATTCTGTTAACTCCATCTGCCATGATTCCTTTGAAATCTGGGAAAATATCCCTGCATAAGCAAAACGCTGTGTAAAGTTGATTACATGGTTATCCAGGAATGTCCCCGAAGGCTGTGCTATGCGCCTGTAAAACCTCCAGGCCAGGTCCAAAAGCCAGCTTTCTCCTGTCTGGTTATAAAGCCACACAATGGAAGGGATCATGTCTCCGGCACGATCGGATTGAATCGAAGGTTGCCAATAGCCGAACGATGTGATATCGATCAGAGGGATAAACTGATCATCAGGAAGATTCTGACAAAATTGAAAGAAGCGTTCAAGCAGCCGAGGTACCCGCTTATCTCCGGTAGCTTCATAATGAGAGATCAATGCCTCTATCATGATCATGTGAGGCCAAAGGTCGCAGACTTTTTGACCATTATTCCCAACAATGCATTTTCTGTTTTTTGGACCGAAATAACCATCGTTATCCTGACTGGAAATAATTGCCTCAATCCAGCGTTGCGATTCACCCTGGAGGCGTGGATCACCTGTTAACACGGAAAGGCTGTAAAATCCCCTGAACCAATACGCTTGTTCTTCCCATCCATCATTCTCACCGCCCAGCCATCCGTTGTTGGGTTTCAGGAAATTGCTTATCTCCGTCAGGTGCCCGGTCATTCCATCTGCCATCAATTCAAGCTGATGGTGGAGCCATCCTTTTGCATGGATACTTCCCAAAGGCAATTTCGCCATATAACTGGATTGAAGAGGCTGCCTGTTGAAAGTATATTCCTTACTGAATCCTTGGGTCTGGGGCAAAACTGAAATGCTGTGGACATTTATCTCCTTTTTGGAACAGGATAACATAAAGACTACAGGCACAATCAAAATGAAGAATTTTCCAATCTCTTTTTTCATGATTTATCAATTTAACCGATGGAAACCGAAATCACAATATTATGCTTTTACTTAAAAAAATTGCAAATGTTAATCTCATCACTCACTCTCATCACTCACATTTCATTCCGATGCTTCATTAGAAGTTATCCTGACACCTGAGACAAATGTTAAAGGTCTACAGGTGAAACATATAAGCTTGATTTCCTGATTTTTCATAATTGAGTATTACAGATCAAAAATGCAAGTGCAACAATTTTGTCAACGGATCATTTTCTTACTTCGATGGCGGCCGGGTATCCAAAAATGTTCTTCAAACGGCTCATGTTGAATTTCAGTTTCCGGTCGTATGTATAAAGACCATTAATTTCTTGTTCTACATCTGTAAGCTGGGTATAACAAAAACCTGAAACATCGGGATTATCAAGAAGTACCCTTGTCAGCTTTTCTATCCAATCCTCAACTTCTTCAGCTTTTTTCCCTTTACCCCAATCCTTCAACCGGCCACTATAAACGGGTTCCATTGAGGGAAAATCTGACTTCCAGAATCCTCCGCCGTATTCATCCACCATATAAGGCTGCCCACCATAGGGCGCTGAAGTTTCGGGATTACAAATAAAGGCAATGTGCCTTTCTGAAGACAAGGAGTCATACCTTAGCTTAAAAGTCACCGGATTCAGGTCATAATCGTGAACTGTGAATATTTCAGGGACGACATGCACATATCCGCTTACATCATTTACCGGTCGAGTGGGATCCAAAGCCTTCGTCATATCAACGGTTTCCTTAACCACAATCCGGTTAATTTCACTTACATCTTCACGTTCATTGTAAGGAGTCCAGGCGATGATTGAAGGATGGCTGATATCGCGAAGCACAACTTCATACCATTCACGTTTGATATTGCTCATCCCGGCATGATTTTCAGCCGGAATTTCCCAGTCATAAAATTCTCCCCAGGTAAGGAATCCCAATTTATCGGCCCAATAATGGAATCGTTTCTCAAACACCTTCTGATGCAGACGAGCACCATTAAAACCGATTGACATGGCTCGTTCAATATCCGCCTTAAGTTCCTGATCATTTGGAGCTGTCCAAACCCCTTCAGGGTAAAATCCCTGATGAAGGACAAAACGCAAAAACAGAGGTTTATTGTTAAGATAGATTTTATTGCCTTCAATGTGTATTTTCCGAAGCCCGGCATAGCTGGAGACAAGGTCAAATACATCGTCGCCCTCCATTAATTCAAATTTCAGGTTGTACAGATAAGGATCCTCAGGACTCCATACCCTGGCATTCTTAATATTTAAAAATATCGGAACGCCTGAGTTAGCTGTAGTTCTGGAGAAACTGATCTCTTTATTATTTTCAGTCAGCAGGGTAGCTTTGAAATCCAATCCCTGCTTATAGTTCCGGATCACTGGAATAAGAACGAAGCGGCTATTATCAAGGTCAGGAATTATGCGGACCGATTCTATGTACCGGGTTGGCCTTGATTCCAGCCAGACTGTCTGCCATATTCCGGTGGTACGGGTATAAAAGAGACTGTATGATTGTGATTTCTTGCTCTGTTTTCCGGAGGGTTGATTTCCGGATCGTATGTCATCAGCGGCATAGACATTAATATCATTTTCTCCTTTTCTCAGCGAAGAAGTTATATCGAATTCAAAAGAGGCATTCCCTCCGGAATGTATTCCAACCAATTTGCCGTTTATCCATACCCGACAATCGTATTCCACAGCGCCGAAATGCAGGAAGACCCTTGTCCCTGTCCAACTTTCCGGAACTGAAAATTTCCTGTGATACCAAACGGCCGGAATGAAATCGGTATAACCGATACCTGATAATTTGCTTTCAGGACAGAAAGGAACAACGATTTTTTTGTCAAATCCTGATTTTTCCGACCAACCATTTTCAACTCCTGAAAGGCTGAAATCGAATGTAAAATTCAATATACCATTCAGGTTTAGCCATTGATCGCGATAAAACTGGGGATTGGGATGTTCTGCTTTCGGACAAATCTCAGTATTTAAAGATGGCTGTGCTGATGGTCTCAGAGGAAAGATGTAAAGCACCGAGAAGACAGCCATGCAATTCAATAGATGAATAATATGTTTATTAACTGTCATTTTATAATTCTCTTTGATTTAACTACTTAATAATCTGTTGCGTTATGGGAAGAATCTCTTTTAAGGAGTGGGAACAACTCTGTATTTAAATACAGATTTATTATCATGGACTATGGACACTACCTGGTCCGTGCAATTTATTGCTGCGTCTTCAACAAGCAAATCATCTTCATCAACTCCCTCAATGATGACATTTATATTTTCCAGCCCAATTAAATCTTTGTTGAACGAAAATTTTTCAAAATCTTCGGCAGGAATGATTTCCCAACCAAATTTTCCCTTTTTGAAAAAAATTCTCCCCTGTGCCTCAAAGTCATTGATTTTTATATTCGCTCCATATGTATCGAAATAATAGTGATCGCTGCTTGCTGCAATATCAATTCTATAATCTCTTTTATCAGATATAAAATCATCGCATCTACCTGACAAAGCATATGTTTTCCCATCCTTTGTAAAAGCAAAAAAGCCATGGTGGGGCAATGTTAAGGATTTATTCATCGCATTTATTCTCCAGTTATCTCCTGAAAAATTAACGTAGACTGTAAACCCATTTTCATATTCAATTTTCAATTTTGCAGCTTTATTAAGGTCTTGTTTAATTGCATAAGAAGAACTGCATTCATTATTAGATGGATCAAAATAGCTTATTCGTTTAACCGGTATCATTGAATAATAATTCTGAAGTATTTGGAGGATGGCATACCGTTTTATCATCTCTGAAATATTGCCATTCAAGATACCAATATGGCCGTATGCCAAAGTATAAGCCAGATACTCTGTACTTTCTGCGGGAAGATTTCCTGCGTCCATTTGTAAAGGATGTATTTTATACAGTTGAAACTCCGGAAATATTGGGATTGTGTTTATCAAGGGAGCGTAATTTGCATAATTCCCATCAGTAAGCCCAGCATACCACCAGTGATTAGATCCTTCTGAAAATACCGGTCCCCTGTAGACTTTTTTTTCATTGAGCAGCAATAATCCAAAACATTCAAAAGTGCGTCTGAAAGTAGCTGCTCCAGGAACTCTATAATCATAATCGACCCGCGACATAGGGGATTTTGATGTGTGAACATCACAATAACTGTGATTGGGGCCAAGTGTTTTATTGATCTCAGGGGCAAGAATGGCCTGCTGTTCCCAGGCCACCATCGGTTTTGGAGCATAACAGCGTGCCCAGGCGGCTTGCCAGTTTCCATCGGGTTCGCGTGCCACCCAGTCCGGACTCCACTTCTCATTAACCGGGGCAAAATCAGTATAATTTGAGTAAAGACCGACCCTCCAATCCAAATCTTTAATTACCCGTATAAAATCTTTTACAGCCTTGTTCCCTCCTCTTCCGGGAGCAGTTTGTGTTCTGAAAGTAAAGCTTTCGCCTCCATCCCTCCAATATTCTTCATGGTATCTCACAGTTACATTTTCAAGTCCAAGGGATCTGTATTTCCTTACTTTTTTTATATTTTCTCCATAATTTGAATTCCCTTCAATCATCCAAAGGCGGTTTGCCTGAAATGATCTCATTGGGGAAGGTGGATTATCTATGGTAGGCAAAACCTCAACCACGTCTTTAGATACATTAATAAAAAGTTTTTCTCTGACAGGATTGCGTTTCCCGTCGGTTTTAGGAATATATTCAGCCCCGTTGTTGTAATTCGCCCATCCATCATCGAGACTATTTTTTGTGGTAAGAATTGAAGCATCAGAATAATACCAGTCAAATTGTTTGAAAAAGAATAAATCATCCCCGTATAACAACTTGGGATGTCTTTCAAAGTCATACGGCAGATAAGGGACTGTAACTAATTTGCTGTTTTTAAATTTCCCTGTTTTACCCAAAATTATTTCCTTAACATGACCCATATCCGATTTTTCATGAATTCCGATAATGAGTGACTTCTGATTGATGGTGTACCAACATGAAAAATCATATTTTTGATTACCTGTAGAAGCCATGTATTCTGCGAAGAGAGTATCCTGACGGATTGTCTCGCTCCTGACATGCCACTCCACTGCCTGGTCGGAGGTAAAAACAAATCCAGCGTCTTTACATAACTCATAAACAGCATTATTTGCTTTAACTTTGATCCCGTTCAACACTCCCGGTTGGAGATCAATGATGTATTGCATATTCATATCCTCCCCCTTATAAGATAAATAATAAAACCTGCCTTCTTTTGTTATTTTGTTAATGAAACCAGAATCCCAATTTATTGGTAAAATTGTTTCATTTCTTAGAGGGAATGGAAGGGTTTTCGGAAATTCCCTGAAAGTTATTTTATTGACCAATTCCTGATAAATATAAATCGGGCCGAAAAAAAGAGTATGTCTTTCTCCCGGTATTGTGTTATTACCTTTCAGTTTAATACCAACAAATTTTGCTGGTCTTTCAATTTTTTGATTTAATTTAATATGATTTAAGAACCAGTATTTATGTGTTAAACCCTCATGACCACTTTGCGTAAAGTCAACTTCATACATTTTACCATCGGCACCTTCAATCATGGCATAATGATTAAATGCGCTATAATATTTCCTTTCCCATAACCAATGATCACCATAAGTCCAAAAATCGATACAATCCCATGGTTCCTTTATGTCGATTGGCTTTTCATAAATCATTTTTATTGATGCTTCTTTGTTGGTTGTTTTATAAACCAACTTTCCGCTTGTGGGCCTAAACAGCCTTTGTTCTGAAGATAAATAAAGATCGGCTTCAGCATTTTCAGTTTCAATGATCCATTTTTCACAATTATCAAAATCTGCCAATGGTTCTTTATCCTCCTGACGTGCAGCCATTTCATAAGGTTTAGTGCCCATTGCTGCCGATTCAGGATCAAAATTGGACCCTCGTTTTTGAGCATAACCTAACAATGAAAAGAGCAAGAGGATAATGGTTAATATGTTTTTCATTTTAAAAAATTTTAACAAACATTATTTAAGCCATTTATCAAACCAGTTGAAGGCTTCCATCTGCATTTCTCTGCTGAACTTATGTCCTCCCTTATAAAAAGAGCACTTGTAGTTGTCAGGAGCATTGGCTTTATCATAAACTTCCTGAAGTACTTCATCAGCTTTTTTCATACCTGAAAGAGTAAAAAGCGGGTCCTGTGCGTTATTCAATACAAGAACCGGAGAAGGAACGTTCAATCCTAAGATTTCAGGGAAGTCCAGTTCCCGGGGCAACAACGGTACAAAACTCATCCAGGTATGGGTATAAGATACATTCAGCATAAAGTCTTCCCATGTTGTCATCAGTCCTGCACATACTGCACATTTGATACGTTTATCGAGTCCGCCGACAAATACTGTTCTCATTCCACCACCTGAAAGCCCGCCACAGCCAATTTTGTTGCCATCCACATCGTCGCGTGAACATAAAATATCAAGTGCTTTAATATCTTCCGCAAACCAAACTCCCGGCCAGGTTGTTCCTGCACAAAACAGCGATTTTGCCATAATATGTTCGTGTTTGGCTGCCCAATCATTGTATGCTTCAATGTTTTCCGGATTGTTGTCATTCAGCCCTTGTCTTAAGTGTTCAGGCACTTCATTCAGCAATACCCGCCGGCTTGCAAAAGGAAACGCGTCGTGCACCAGTACAACATATCCCCTTTTAGCTATTTCATTGGCCCATGCCAGCCCATCGTAATACAATTGTTGTGTGTCCACAACAAAAGGATGGCGGGTATCTGCAATTTGGGTAATTTTCTGTTTCCCAAAATATTTATCTGCTCCATGATGATGAAACGCGAGGATTCCCGGCAATGGTTTATTCTCTCCTTCCGGTTTTAATACGATGGCTTCGACAGGTCGGCCATAAGGTAAATCCCAACTGATTTCTTCTATTTGTAACCCATCGTAGCAGTATTGTTTGTGTATTTTTACTTCAGGCATTTTCCCCAAGTTGGGCATTGCAATCCTTTCGAAAACTTTTTTCTTCGCTTCTTTCCTCCATTTTTCAATCTCCTTGTATTTCCTTCTTCTGAATGACAATGCAGGCAACTCCTTTTTCAATGATTTTGCTTTCCATGCACCATATGGGCCAATGAGATTGGTCGCATTTTCCGTAGAAAGTTGTTCTTTCATAAAAGGAAAATCGGACCAGTTATCGGCAGCAACTGACATCCCGGCTAATGAAATTCCACATAAGCCTGAAGAAGTTAAGTTAATAAAAGTTCTGCGCGTAACGTTCTTGTCCATTTGTTGTTTTTTTTAAATATATTAAACCTTTCTTAGGGGATTTGTGGTGCTATTTATTCTCATTTTTTTCAACGAATGACTCCGGAGCATAATAAATTCCCTTTTGTTCCCAAAACTTTTCTAATTTTTTCAGGTTGATTTTAAACCTTCCTAAATCTTTGTTTTCCTTCATTGTCCATCCAACTTCAGCAAAAGCGGCTATTCGTGGGAATACCATAAAATGCATGTTGCCAACAGTGGGAATCCACTCTCCCCACATCTGGCATCCCATACCAATTACTTTTTCATGGTATTTGGGGGCAAGCCCCTCAGGAATTGGGTCGAAAGCATAAGCTCGTGATAAGGTCAAATCGTCATAACTATAGTCTAAATAAGTTTTAGTGTGATGGGAGTTTACAATTTCATAACCCCTGCCGGCAGCTTGAACAGCCAAATCCGCGTCTCCTTTCCAAAAGTGTATTATCGATCCTTTGGCAAGCTGTTGATTTGTTTTGGTATCAATTTCACTTTGATACTCATGTAAATTATGTCCTAAAATTTCATTCCACCCCATCATTCTTCGTCCTTTACTTTGCAAATAATGCGAAATATAGTTGGTGAAGAATATTTGCAAATCGGCAGGTGTAGCCAGGTTATTATCCTTCATGTAAGCTTGGATGGATGCTGATTTTTTCCAATCATTGTATTTCACTTCATCGCCTCCAATGTGAATTACCTTTGACGGGAACAAATCCACAATTTCGTCCAGTACATCAGTAAAGAACTGTAGACATCTCGGATCACTTACGTCATATACATCGTCACTTACCCCAAACCTTGTGGGGACATCCTTTCTTTTCTTTTCTGTACCTAACCATGGATATGCTGCAATTGCAGCAGTTGAGTGCCCGGGCATTTCTATCTCCGGAACTATTGTAATATGCCTTTCCTCAGCGTATTTTATAATCTCTTTGATTTCTTTCTGAGTATAAAATCCTTCATGAGGTTCTCCGGATTGCATCGGGCTCTCCCATTTCAATGGGCCTATCTGGGAGCTTTTTCTTTTGGACCCGATTTCTGTAAGTAACGGATATTTTTTGATTTCTATCCTCCATCCCTCATTATCCACTAAATGCCAATGGAAAACATTCATTTTCAACCGGGCCATTTCATCCAAAAGTAACTTTACCTGAGCCATTCCCTTATAATACCTGCCTTCATCCAACATAAAAGCCCTCCAGGCAAATCTGGGTTCGTCCGATATTGTCACTCCCGGAACTTGTATAGATCCCATGATGCCGGTTGTTTTATCTGTAGCAGGAATTAATTGAAATAAACTCTGTACACCGTAAAACCAACCTGCATTATTTGAGGCAATAATTTCTATTCCATTTTTTGAAATAACCAACCGATATGCCTCATTTGCCATATTTTTGTCATTCTTTAAACAAATGTTCCCTTCCCCCGGAGTTTCTGATTTGAATAATTTAACCTGAAATCCTAATTTGTCCAGAATATCTGTTTGTAGAATTTTAGCAGTACGAAGGCTTTTGTCACAATAAGCAATTTTTGTTTGTGAACTAATGGTGAAAGTTTCACGACCCACAACTACTTCATAAGGCCATGGAATAATAGAAATATTTTGTGCCGAACTATTTAAATTAACAAACAGGCAAGAACAAAAAAATAACAGGGTTTTATAATTCATAGTGGTTGTTTTTTAAGTTATTTAAATATGAGTTCCTATGCACATAACTGATTTTTTTAATATTGTCAGGGCTTCAACATGGAGCCCTGACAATATTTTTACATGCCGGATTAAAGTGGCATATCCGGTAATTTCCAGCCTTCGCGGTAATTGTGTTTTATCAATTCTTCAGCAAACTGTTTGGCATATACCGGTTCAGTATCTTTGTTGTTCCATGTTGGATTGCCATTCAGAACACTGAACTTGTTTTGAAGTCTGAAGATTAGTTTTTCATCCTCACCTATGTTGGTGAATTTCATGTTTTTGCCATCCCAGAGGAGTTCTTTTTTAAGTCCCTGAAGCCTTACGGCTAATACGCCCATGACCACCATTTCGTTGAACGGACCTGCCAAACTGAAATCGGATGCTGTTTTTACCCTGTTCTCCGGTGATTCTTTACATGCCCGTATCCAATCCTGCTCATGCGAAACCTTAATTTCGCGGCGCTTTTTAGGTGCTTTAGGTACTCTGCCCGATGTTAACCAAGGTTTTCCGCCGTGACTCCCGCATATCAGCGTGTCTTTTGTACCATAAAAAATCGTACAATTTTCCAAATTCATTCCATCAGCCCCTGCAGGACGCGGTGGGGTAAAACCTCCGTCATACCAGGTTACAGTCACTTCGGGTAATTTTAATTTATCTTTTACCCCGCGTTCAGGGAAGGTATATATCACCTTTTCCGCTGTCGGGCAACAATCCGACATTACAACGGTCGAGGTCCCCTGAACTTTGATCGGATACCCTAATTGCAATCCTTCGTAAGCTACATGCAGGATGTGACATGCCATATCACCAAGCGCCCCTGTTCCAAAATTCCACCAGCCGCGCCAGTTCCACGGATGATATATGTTGTTATACGGCCTCACAGGTGCAGGACCAATAAATAAATCCCAGTCCAACGTCTCCGGAATGATGTCTTCCACTTCAGGGCGGTTCAATCCCTGAGGCCAAATTGGCCGGTCACTGCTAGCATCCACTCTCGTTACCTCGCCGATTTCTCCGTTCCAGAGCCATTCCAATGTAAGGTTGGTACCTATTCCCGATGCGCCTTGATTCCCCATTTGAGTGGCTACTTTGTACTTCTCTGCCAGTTTGGTCAACAATCTTGATTCATACACACTGTGTGTCAATGGCTTTTGAACGTATACGTGCTTACCCATCACTATGGCATCGGCTGCAATGATTGCGTGTGTATGATCGGCTGTGGCTACCAGTACCGCATCGATACTTTTTCCCATCTCGTCATACATCCGGCGGTAATCTTTATAGCGTTTGGCTCCGGGAAAGCTATTAAAAGAATTTGCCGCATATTTCCAGTCCACATCGCAAAAAGCGACCATGTTTTCTGTAGCCATTTCATCAATATTGGCGCGTCCCATACCTCCGATACCGACTGCTGCAATATTTAGCTTGTCACTCGGAGAAACACGTTCTGATTTTCCGGTAGCTTTCCCCATGACCACACTCGGTACAATGGTTATCCCTGTAAGCCCTAATGCAGTTGTTTTCAGGAATGTCCTTCTTGAATTACTGTTTTCCATTTTTTCTTTTTTTAATAATGTTTTTAAAGATTCAGTAAAATATTTTTAAAGTTCTCTAATCCAGATATTTCTATAATTTACTTTACAGCCATGATCCTGAAGAGTAATGCCCCCTTTCAGCTTTTCCTCCACCTTTTCACTTGCGGTTGCCCCATATATAATGGCATTGTTATGAATTAACACTCCATTCAGCAATACAGTGACTCTGGGATTACTCTTGTAGGTACCATTGGAATTGAATGTTGGTGCAGTGAAAATAACATCAAACGCATTCCACTCGCCAGGTTTGCGGACTGGGTTGACAAGGGGTGAATGTTGTTTGTAAATTGCTCCTGCCTGGCCATTTACATAAGTCTTATTCATGTTATTATAGTTCTCCAGTACCTGGATTTCATAAATATTATGCAAGTAAATCCCGCTGTTCCCACGCATTTGGTCTTCACCTGTAATATTAGCTGGATGCATCCATTCAATATGAAGCTGGAAATCACCAAATTCCTTTTTCGTGGCAATGTCTCCTGTTCCTTCTTTTACTGTGAATATTCCATCGTGAACATTCCATTGCGGAGCACCGTTATTCCCTTTCCATTCCGACAAATCTTTCCCATTAAAAAGGGAAATTGCATCGGACGGTGCAGCAACGCCTCCATCGGAAGATATCATGCCAGGGGTTACAACTGCAGGTAACGGACTATAATAATCATCTAACATGGGAATCTGAGCAAAACATGTCATGCTCAACAAGATAAATGGAATAAAATTTAAAAGTTTCATAATTTTGATTTATCAACGTGTTTTATGTTAATTACGATTATGCTTCTCTTTATCCAAAAATTTAAACATTGTCCATCGATTGCACCTCAATATTTTTTCTAATTACCACTCACTGACTGTGCTATTTAAATTTGGTCGCGAAAGAGTATATTCCGGAGGTAATATCCAATACGACATACTTATCCTCTATTCGGTTAAACTGAATATCTGCGGATTGAGTAACTGGCTGTCCGTTTTCAAAAACAGTTGAGATTTCGGTTGCCGGGAGATAAATGGTTGCCGAGGTGTTAGGAGGTACTGTCAGATTTAAAATAAATTGACCTTCCTCAATTTTCCAGTCACATACAATTGTTCCGTACATACTTTGATAACTTCCCTTTACCCACGTCACTCCTTCTCCGGGTCTAGGTCTGATCATAAAATGCTTGTAGCCTGGGAATTCCTCGACGGGATTGAGTCCAACCAGGTTGCGCCAAACCCATTCCCCTACCGAGCCAAATGCAAAATGGTTAAAAGAATTCATATGCCAATTCTGATAACCCCGACCTTTCACATATCCATCCCATCTTTCCCAGATTGTGGTTGCTCCCATCTCAACCATATAGCCCCAGGAAGGAACCGTACGTAAGTTGATCAGGCGCAGTGCTTCGTCATGGTGCCCATGGTTTGAAAGCTCGAGCATTAAACGATGACTTGCCATAAAACCCGTTGAAAGATGGTGGTTGTATTTTTCAATAGCATCCAGCAAATGAGCTGTCATTTTCGTCCGGATAGGTTCATCAACCAGATTGAAATAGAGCGCCAATGCATAACCTCCCTGCGTGTTGCCTTTGATTTGTCCTTCAGTAGTGACAAATTCACTGTTAAATGCAGATTTTATTTTTTCAAACAGTTTGGCGTACCTGACTGCATCTTCTTCTTTACCCAGAACTGAGGCCATCTTGGATACAATTTCGGTGGAATGAGCAAAAAAACACGAAGCAAACAAATCGTGTGGAGTAGCGCTGATCCCCTGCGGATAATCTTTCAGATCGGTCATGTCTCCGTTCAGCCAGTCACTAGGACCCCCATTATTATTGTTTTTATTTCGCCAAATCAGGTCCGGGTTGTATTTCAGGATAAATTCAACCCAGCGTTTGGCCGATTCATAATGTTGCCCGATCAGCCGAATATCGTCATAGTTCAAATACATCTCCCAGGGAACCATAGTGCCTGCGTCGCCCCAGCCAGGTGCGTACTCGCCATCCAGGTAAAGAAATAAATCGTCAATTGCCGGATGTGGGGCTAAGATCGGGAAACGCCCCTCTTCGGTCTGTGAGTCGCGGATGTCTTTTATCCATTTGGTGAAAAAGCCGGCCATATCCATGTTAAAAATGGCGGTTTGTGCGAAAGACTGCATATCCCCCAAAAAACCCAGCCGTTCTGTCCGCTGAGGGCAATCGGTTGGGACACTTGGCATATTCCCCTTTTGCCCCCACTTTATATTGTGCATTATTTTATTTATCAGTTCATTGGAGCATTCAAAGTCACCTGCTTTAGGAGCAGCAGAATGGAAGACCCTGCCAACAATGGCATCATGCGCTGGCTTTCCAGGCAGCCCTGTCAATTCTACATAACGGAAACCATGATAGGTAAAATGAGGTTCCATCGTGGTTTCTCCTCCCTTCCATACATATTCGTTGATCTGTGCTGCTCCGCGAAGGTTATCCGTATAGAGGGTACCGTCTTCATTCAGAATCTCTGCATGTCGCAAGGTTATTTTAGTTCCTGGCGGTGCATCGGCTTTAAGTCTGCACCAGCCCACCATATTCTGCCCCATATCAAAGAGATATACTCCCGGCCTGGGCTCTGTTATTTTCTTGGGCAGCAACTCTTCCACGACGCGGATTGGTTCATTGTTCTGAGCGACTAAAGTTGCATTCTGTGCCCCGTCAGGATATGGCAATATTTTCACAGGAAGCCAACCTGTACCGCAAAACCCTGGCTGGTTCCATCCTGGCATTTCTTTTAAGGCATCGTACCTCTCTCCAAAGTAAATACCGGATTGGCGGATTGGACCATCCGTGGTGGCCTGCCAGGATGAATCGGTAAAAACTGTTTGGGTTGAACCATTTTCCATTTCTACATCCAGACGCATTAACAAACAAAACTGAGGGTTTTCAAGCGGTGATTCGATGGACATCGGTCCTGTCCACCAGCCTCCAGCCATCTGGGCACCTACTGCATTCGCTCCTTTATGAAGCAGGTTTGTAACATCGTAAGTCTGGTACTGGATACGTTTGGTGTATTGCGTCATTTCTGGCGCCAGTAAGTGATCGCCGACCCGCTGTCCGTTTATGTATAACTCATAAAGTCCCAGACCGGTAACAGAAACTGTTGCCCGTTTGATTCTTTCCTTTAATTCAAATTCTTTCCGGACTACTGATGAAGGCCGTTCTTCATTATCAATAAGCCCCTGCTCTCCAACCAAACGCCCGTCAACCAACTTTTTATTTGAAAAACCGCCTGCCGAAACCGAATCCAATGCAGTTACCCTGCACGATTCCGCTACATTCTCTGCCCTGGAATAAACCTGCATTTCGGCCAGTGCAAAACCATAAAGGTCACTGTAGCGATGAGCTAAACGGGTCACTGTAAGACGGACATGCCTGCCATGGACAGGCTTGAACCTGTATACCTGAGCTTTATTTCCCGGGTTTGGAACATCAGTGTCGGTACGGTCAACAACAGTAACGGCGTTTGAAAAGCCATCATTATTAGCTACTTCTATTCTGAATCTGAGCGGAAATAAAAACCCGGCTTCATTCGGACGCCAGCCAGTTGCTCCATAAGGCCTCTCCGGCCGGTTACAGGGTGTGACAGGATAAAGTTTCACAGAATCAATTTCTTGTGTTTGCCCCAAATCTATCGCTACCCACTTCGTATCGTCGGCTGATTTGCCTATCCAGGACTGGTAGCCAAAATGGCGATCTATTGGAGGTGGCTGGGTGGGATCGTAATAAGATATCCACTGGGCTTTGCCCCAGTCTGATGTATTTAACAATCCCATCGACCAGGTTGCAGTCCTGCTCCATTTTGACGCCTTACCATCCTTGTCCCAAATACGGACTTTCCAATAACATTCTTGTCGGCTCTTTAATGGCAGCCCATCGTATTCTATGTGAATTGAACGGTCGGAATTGATTTTGCCGCTGTCCCATAAATCAGCCGCATCTTTTGCAAGCTTTTCCTTACTTGAGGCAACGAGTATCCGGTATGCAGTCTGCCCCTGCCCCCGTCCGGTCGAAACAAGTATCCAGCTTAAACGGGGTTTGGCAATATCTATTCCCAATGGATTTTCCAAATATTCGCATCGCAATTTATCAATGCTTACCGGGCAGGTGCCTTCTATGTTTGTTTTTGAATTTTGTATATTACAAAAACAACAAAACGATAACATAAAGATTAAGAATAGATTTTTCATTTTTCCAATTTCCCGTTAAGTTCAATTTCTTCTCCCGGATTCAAAATAAACGTTGATGTTTTACCTTGGTACGATATTTTAAGTGGATTCCCTAGAAGCGATTTCACTTCAGCAGTATGCAATAGTCCGTCCTTCCATTTTATGTCTACATTGAAACCACCTCTTGCCCGAAGGCCTTTCACACTTCCATCCCTCCAGGCATGAGGTAAGGCAGGTAACAAAACAATTACACCCCCATGTGATTGCAGAAGCATTTCGGCAATACCAGCAGTTCCGCCAAAGTTACCATCGATCTGGAACGGGGGATGGTCATCGAAAAGGTTGGGTAGGGTTGATTTCCTCAATAATTCATTTACATGAAGCATGGCATTTTCTCCATCTCCAAGGCGGGCATAAAAATTGATAATCCAGGCACGGCTCCATCCGGTATGACCGCCACCCTTTTCAAGCCTGCGGGAAATGGTCCGTTTTGCCGCGTCAAAAAGTTCCGGCGTTGAAGGGGTAATCTGTGTTCCGGGGTAGAGTCCCAGAAGATGTGACATATGACGGTGCCCGGGGTCTTTCTCATCATAATCTTCAATCCACTCCTGAATTCCACCTGTCTTTTTTGATACCTTTACCGGAGGAAGCTCTCCCAAAACAGTTCTTAAAGAATCAGAAAAGGCCTGATCAATCCCTAAAACACCGGCTGCATTTATGCAATTATTAAACAACTCGGTAATTATCTGGATATCGATGGTTGCGGCAAAGGTCATATCGAGTTTTTGTCCGGTTGCCGGAAGGATATATTGATTCTCCGGAGAATTGGAAGGTGCTGTAACCCATTGTCCTTTCCGGTCCTTAATCAGAAAATCAAGGATAAATTCTGCTGCCCCTTTCATAACCGGGTAAGCCCTTTCTTTCAGAAAAGAAACGTCCCTGGTAAACGCATAATGTTCATATAAAGGGAAGGTCATCCACGGGCCGCCCATTGGGAACAACCCCCAGATTCCGTCCATTACCGCAGTACGGCCAAAAACATCAGTCAGGTGATGCAGCGTCCAGCCACGGGCCCCGTACATTTCACGGGCTGTAATACTACCCGGTTTTTGCAATTGTTCAAGAAAACGGGATAAAGGCACTACGGTTTCGGTCAGGTTACACACTTCGGCAGGCCAGTAGTTCATCTGGAGATTGATATTGGTATGATAGTCTGATCCCCATGGCGCCATGAAATCTTTGCACCAAATCCCCTGTAGGTTGGCCGGCAGAATACCGGGAGTACGGGAACTACCCATCAGTAAATAACGACCGAATTGAAAATAAAGGGCAATTAGTGGCG